>CAMDLJ010000001.1 GCA_945901665.1 Bordetella parapertussis
ACGCCACCTGACACATTGACCATGCTGCCGGTGACATAAGAGGACGCCGGTGAAAGCAAAAACGCAATCACTTCCGCCACTTCAAGTGCGCTGCCAGCACGCCCAACCGGCATCTTGGAGCCGACCTTGTTGACCCTGTCGTCCATGCCCGCAGAAGCATGGATGTCGGTATCGATCAAGCCAGGGCGCACGCCATTGACCCGAACTCCATAAGCAGCCAATTCAGTGGCCAAACCCTGATTGAAGGTATCCATGGCGCCTTTGGACGCGGCATAGTCCATGAAGGTGAAAGGCGAGCCCGTCAGAGCACCAATAGAAGACACATTCACAATCACGCCGCCGGTTCCGCCATGCCGGGTAGACATGCATTTGGCCGCCTCTCGGGCACACAACAAGGCGCCAATGACATTGATGCGCATGACCTCGGTCATGGTGGCCACGTCCATGTCTTCAATGCGCCGCTTGCGCGACCCCACAATGCCAGCATTGTTGACCAAGCCTGTGGGCGTGCCAAACACACGCTTAGATTCTTCAAACAAGTGCACCACATCGGCCTCAGTTCCCACATCGCCCTTGACAGCGATGGCTCTGCCACCCGAACGCTCCACATCGGCCACCACCTCCAGGGCTGCGGCCTCAGAGTTGCTGTAATTCACCACCACAGAAAAACCTTTGGCACCCAGCAATCGGGCAGTGGCCGCACCAATGCCACGGCTGCCCCCAGTGACAATCACGATCTCAGACATTTCAGCACCTTAAAAGATTCAGTCGACGCGAATATTGCCCGCTTTGATCACGGGTGCCCAAGTGCGCATTTCTTTTTGAATGAATTCAGAAAATTTATCTGTACCCAAGGTCAATGGAAACAAGCCCAGGGAAGGCTCGGACAAGCGCGCTTGCATATCGGGCGTATTGAGAACGGCCAAAATTTCTTTTTCCAAACGACTGGTGATCGCCTTAGGGGTTTGGGCGGGTGCGGAAATCCCAACCCAAGAGACAGCTTGAACACCCGGTGCAATTTCCTCCAAGGTGGGTATTTCTGGGTACATGGGCACACGCTTTTCACTGCTCACGGCCAACACCCGAACCTTGCCCGCCTTGACCAGCTCTGTGGCACTGGCGGTCAGCACCATGTCCAGGCGCCCGCCCAACAGATCGGTAATGGCTGGCGCTGGTCCCTTGTAGGGAATGTGGGTCATTTGCAAAGACAGCGTTTGCTTGAGCAATTCAGCCACCAAGAATCCAGAGGTGCCCACACCGGCAGATGCGTAATTGACCGTGCCCGGTTTGGTTCGCACGGTGGTGAGGAAGTCTTGTATCGATTTGGCAGGATGGTCGGCGCGCACGATCAAGTACTGGGGGTAGACCCCAATCAGCGCAATGTGCTGAAAATCTTTGATCGGATCGTATGGAATTTTGCTGTACATCAACGGGCCTGGGGCGATCGATGAGTTGTAACTGGCCAGCAATGTGTAACCATCAGGAGACGCCTTGGCCACAGAATCGGCCCCCAAGGTAGAACCCGCACCCGGGCGGTTTTCAATCAACACGGTGGTTTTGAGGGCCACACTCAAACGCTCGGCCACAATGCGCAAGGCCACCTCACTGGCTGCACCGGGCGCAAAAGGCTGGATCAATTTGATTGGTTGTAGCGGGTAATTTTGGGCCCCGACCAAACCGACCCACACGGCCATCAATCCACCCAACCAAAAACATTTCAAGTTCCGCATAAATCTCATCGCCCTCAGAGAAAAAACTGTGAAATCAGTTTAACCGCATTGCCACAGCGTCATGCGGGACAATCAAGCTTTGTACCTTCACAAGGAAATTCGCTCGTTCATGGAATCTTTTTGGGTATCCACTGGTGTGGTGGCATTGGCTGAAATGGGTGACAAAACCCAATTGCTGGCATTTTTGCTGGCGGCTCGCTTCAAACGACCTGTACCCATCATTGCGGGCATTTTTTTGGCCACCATCGTCAACCATGGGTTGGCCGGTGCGCTGGGTGCTTGGATCACCACCACCATGAGCCCACAAACCATGCGTTGGGTCCTGGGCATTTCCTTTTTGGCCATGGCGGCATGGACCTTGATCCCCGACAAAATGGAGGAGGGAGAATCCACCATTGCCACCCGCTTCGGTGTATTTGGTGCCACCTTGGTCACTTTTTTTCTGGCGGAAATGGGCGACAAAACACAAGTGGCCACCGTGGCCATGGCCGCGCATTACCAGGATGCCTGGAAGGTCGTGGCCGGCACCACATTGGGCATGATGATCGCCGATGTGCCCGCGGTTTTTTTGGGTGACAAACTGTCCGCCAAGCTGTCGCTGAAATGGGTGCATGCTGCCGCTGCTCTGGTTTTTGCAGCCTTGGGTGTGGCCACCCTCATGGGTGCAGGTGAACAAATTGGCTTGTAATACTTCTGGTTTTGAAACATGAATGCGCTGGACATTACCTTGATCTATCTGCTGGCAGCCGTCACCAGCGTGGTGGTGTGCCGGTTGTTGCACTGGCCTGCCATGCTGGGCTATTTGTTGGCAGGCATCCTGTTGGGGCACGCCTTCAATGAGAGCTTCACCAACGACAAGGGCGTGGTCTACCTGGCCGAGTTTGGGGTGGTTTTCCTGATGTTTGTCATCGGCTTGGAATTCAATTTGCCCAAGTTGCTGGGGATGCGCAAGCTTGTCTTTGGTTTTGGCATGGCCCAAGTCATGTTGACTTTGCTGGGCGCTGTGGCCGGACATGCTTTGCTGTGGTGGTTGCTGCAATACATGGGCTTGCCCTGGGACTTGAGTTGGCAAGGGGCCTTGGCGCTGGGTGCCGCGTTTGCGATGTCGAGCACCGCCATCGTCGTCAAAATGATGGCCGATAGGGCTGAATTGGAAACGCCACATGGCCAGCGGGTGATGGGCGCATTGTTGTTCCAAGACCTGGCCGTGGTGCCTTTGCTGGTTTTGATCCCCGCACTGGGCCAAGTCAACGAAGGCAATTTGTGGAGCATCCTGGCCTTGGCCATGCTCAAAGCCACTGTTTTGGTGGTGGTGTTGTTGTGGGGCGGTCAAAAGCTGATGCGCTGGTGGTTGCAGACCATCGATAAGCGCAAGAGCGATGAACTGTTCATGCTGAATATTTTGCTGATGACCCTGGGCCTGTCTTGGCTGACCGAACATGCAGGCCTATCAATGGCCATGGGTGCATTTTTGGCAGGCATGCTGATCGCAGAGACCGATTACAAGCACCGCATCGAAAACGACATTCGACCTTTCCATGACGTGCTGCTGGGTTTGTTTTTCATCACCATTGGAATGAAACTCGATTGGCAAGTGCTGTACCAACAATGGGCCTGGGTGTTGGTGCTGACGGTCGTTCCCATCGCCATCAAGGCTTTACTGGTGGCCGTCTTGGCCCATGGCTTCGGCGCACCCACCGGTGTGGCGGCACGGACAGGTATTTATTTGGCGCAGGCGGGTGAATTTGGATTTGTGCTGCTGACGCTGGGACTGAGCAACGGGCTGATCGATACGCTTTGGTCCAACCCGGTGCTGGCAGCGATGGTGTTGTCCATGGTGGCAACACCTTTCTTGATCCAATATGCAGACCGGGTTGTGTACCGATTTGCCGCTGACGATTGGCTCTCGCAATCATTGAACATCACATCTTTGGCCCAACACACCATCACCATCGATCACCATGTGATCATTTGTGGTTTTGGTCGCACTGGTAAGAACCTGGGCCACTTGCTGGAGTCAGAGAAGATTGGTTATCTGGCGCTTGATTTGCATCCGGATGTGGTGCACGCAGCCATGCTTGCCGGTCACCGGGTGGAGTATGGCGACGCCACCCAGTTGGCCCATTTGATGTCTGCGGGTCTGGCCCGTGCATCAGCTGTGGTGGTCAGTTACGACGACACCCCTTCAGCCCTCAAGGTGTTGGAGTTGGTTCAGGCCCATGCACCGGAGGTGCCCGTGGTGGTGCGCACCCGAGATGACCATGACCTGAACCATTTGCGCGATGCGGGCGCACGCGATGTGGTCCCTGAAATTTTCGAGGCCAGCCTGAGTCTGGCCAGTCAAACCTTGCACCACATTGGCATCCCCTCGCGCCGCGTTCGCCGCTTGGTACAGGCGCAACGCCAAACGCGCTACGCTGGATTCAAAGAAGACGCCAACCATCCATCCCCATGAACATCGCGCCAGTTTTGCCAGCGCAGTTTTGAAGCATCAAGACAGTGCAGATGGGCTGGCGATCTGCCATTGATCCGCCCAGGGTTGCAACAGCGGCATGATGCTGGGATGCAATGGCAAACCCTTGGTCGCCGACAAGGCCTTGTGGCCCAGGCCACGCTCACCCGGCAAGCGAACCCCTTGTCCCGATTTGCCAGGCCGAGATGCATGGCATTGGCTGTTGACATGGTCCATTTGCCGCTTAAAAGCCCCCAACCCACCAAAGGCCTGCGGATCCAACATTTGCAAGAACACCGTTGCGCCCCAACCTTCAGGCGGATCGGCCCGACCATGGCCTGCCAAACCACCGGTCAAGGCTTCAACCACCAAACTCAAGCCATAACCTTTGTGGCCCGAATCCATGCCACCCAAAGGCAAGATGGTGCCAGCGGGTTTTTGAAACAAGACCGCTGGGTCACGGCTGCTGTGGCCATGGCCGTCCATCACCCACTCCGCTGGCAAATGACCCCCCTCTTTATAAACGCGGTTGGTCATGCCGTTCGTCGTGGCTGAGGTGGACACGTCCACCAAGACGGGCAGTCCGGACGTTGGCCAACCCGCAGAAATGGGGTTGGGGGTAAAGACGGGATCCAGCCCACCAACAGGCGCCACACTGGCGGTGTTGGCATCTGATGAATGGAGCAGCATGACCATGCCTTGCGCCGTGGCCCAAGGGTGATAAGCGGCCAGGCAGGCAATGTGGTGGCTGCGCTTGATCACCACCGTGCAAGTTCCGTTGACCCTTGCCCGCGCCATGGCGACGGTCATGGCTTGGCGAACCAGCCAGGGTCCAGGCAAGCGACACCCGTCCCAAAGCAAAGCGCCAGGGTGGTCACTGATCACCAAGGGGTCACCATTTTTTTTCATCGCGCCAGACTGAATTTCGCTCAAATAGGGCGATAACAAAGCCAAGCCATGGGTGGTGTGCCCCAGCAAATCACCCTCTAGCAAAACCTCTGCCACACAAACGGCCTTGTCATCCGGCAAGCCTGCAGCTTGTAACAAAGACTGGGCAAACTGTTTCAATTCAATGGGGTCATAGGTCATGAGGGTCTCCCTTGTTTGGCCAAAGTCTTTTCATTCAACCCAGGCGCGTGTCATGCCTACCTGAAAGCCAAGGCATTTCTTTTTACAGCAACGCGCCTCGTGCGCTGATGGGCCAGATGGACGCCACATGGCCATGGCGAACACCAATCAATTCATCATACAAGTTGACGGTTGGATCGCAGTGCCCCGGAACCAACCACAACACATCGCCCAATGCCACTTGGGCCTGAGGGGACAGCTCCACAACCCCATGCTCGTCAGAGGCCTTGATGTACTTCAAATCAGGCCTTTGCCACACCGCCGGCATGCCGCTGTCCACACTGGAGGCTTTGAGTCCAGCATCGACGATGGCCCTGCCCGACTTTGTTTGGCTCATCACCGTGGTCTGCACAAACAAGGCATGTTCAAACGCCAAGTCCCCTGGGGCCATGAGGTTGTCGCGGTAGTCGCGGTCCATGAAAATGTACGAGCCCGCTTGAATTTCATTGAAAACGCCTGAATCGCGCTCATGCCAAAACGTCCCAGTCCCTGCACCGGTGATGCGCTCGCACGCCACCCCTTTGGCAACGATGGCGTCTCGGGTGATGCGCGCCCACTCACTGGCTTGCGCGATGGCTGCTTTTCTGTGCGCAGGTTGACGCATGTGTTGAGCTGCACCTTGATAGCACTGCAATCCAGAGAAATGCAAGGATGCACAGCGGTCAACCTCCAAAGCCAAGGCCACAGCCTCATCACCTGGTGCCACCCCACACCGGCCTGAACCGACATCGATCTCTACATAGACATCCAGGGTGACACCAGCATCCGTGGCGGCCTGTTGTAACCACAAAACCTGCTGGGCAGCATCCACCAACACGCCGATGCGCGCTTGGTGGGCCAAGTTGGCCAAACGACGGGCTTTGGCCAAAGAGGCGATTTGATTGGTCACCAAGACATCTTGGATGCCAGCATCGACAAAAACCGCTGCCTCACTGACTTTTTGGCAACAAATACCCACTGCCCCCATCGCCACTTGCCGAAGTGCAATCTCTGGACACTTGTGGCTTTTGGCATGCGCCCGCAAGCGCATGCCGCTGACCTGCAACGCCTCAACCATGCGTTGCAAGTTGCGCTCAAAGGCATCCAAGTCCAGCAACAAGGCGGGGGTTTCGATGTTTGCGATGGGGTCACCCAAAGCAGCAGCAGACCATGGGCTCACAGCCCATGCCCATGTAATGCGGAAAAATAAATCAATTTTGTCTCCGGATCTGTATTGCTTCGCACAGACAGTGATTAAGCGTCAATATAGTCCGGAAATTTTAAGGGCCTTAACCCAGCCCATTTCCTTGGCCCAATGGATCAAGCGTGAGTCAATGCATCCGTGGACTTGTAAAAGGCAATGGCTTCTATGCTGCTGAATTTGATGACTGCGCCACCTGTTTTGGCAGTGGCTCTGCCATCGGCTCGGTCAATGACCCAATCTTTGGCGGTGCCTTGCAGGTATAAAGTGTCCACAGCATCTCCCTCTCCGCCACTGATATCGGTGCTGTAAGTACTTGCAAAGAACTTATCTGCCGCAGTGCCACCCACCACCTTTGTGAATTGGCTGCCATGGCTCAATGCCAAGGTATTTTTACCGTTGTACAAGGTGGCGTCGGCTTTTTTGGCTTTCAGCGACGACATGACAGAACTGGCCGCGACATTGGCCTTGGCATCATTGAAGCCCTGGGACTTCAATTGCGATTTGAAATTAGCCAAATTGGAAGCCTCGGTGCGCACAGAGATGGAGCTGTACCCTCCACCGCGCAGGTCAAACAAGTTAGACCGCGTGGTTTCTGCTGCATTCAGTTCAACGCCTTTGGGCGCCCACACTGTTTCAAATTTTCTGTACGCATCGGTGACTGCCAGCGTGTCGGTCTACGTGTTGGTATTGGCACCATATAAATATTGCAAAGCTGCGATGTCCAATGCTTGATAAGTGCTGGGTATCGATGCCGCAGTGCTGGTGCGCAGTGTGTAGGAGGTATCTGTGGCTGTACCCGTCAAAGTCACGATGGTTGAAGCCGTCGGGTTGTTGTACGACATGACGGACGTCGATCGGTTATCCAGCGCTTTGGGCAAATAAGGTCCTGGGGTCGAGCCGCCACCTGCGTTGTAGGCGCCTGGGTGCTTCAACCCCATCGCATGTCCCAATTCGTGAACCAATGTGTACCAGCCATAACCGCCCTGCTCTGCCAATTTGGTGCCCGCATTTTCTGGGTTGTTGCTGTTGTCCAGCATCAAAATGGATGGTCGACTGGGATTGGTGGATGGGTAATTGGCATAACCGGCACTGGAGGTCTGGTCGTTGTTGCCAAACTTGATATCAGCGAGTTGCGCATTCTGTTCAAAGGTGACATTGACCAGACTGGAGAGGTAGTTGAAGGCCGATACGATGGCATCCTTTTGCGCTTGGTCCGTGGCAACAAATCCCTTTTTATCTGCCGCTGAAAGATACGACTCAGAACCTGACAGGTAATCGTAATAAATGGTGGTGCGCGCACCTGCAATTTGCTTGACATTTGGCGCAATCACTGTGGTGCTGGGGGTGGCTACCACACCCGCATCGTGCCACCAGTTGGACCCACCAGCCAATACGGCATCAAGATTTTTATTGCCACTGCTGACCGGTATTTTTGACAATGTCTGGAAGGCATTGAGTTGGTGGCGGGTGAATTTGGCCGAAAACCCTTTAGCAGGCGTGATCGACAAGGTCACGGTGAATTGGCCATCTGACGTGGCCACATAGTTGAGTGCATTGCCTTTGGTCGTGCTGACCACTTTGCCTTGCGCGTCTCTGACTGTGATGCTGACCGCCGGCGTGGTTTTTCCCGTAAAGGAGTATGAATAAGCCCCACTGAAAGCGTATGAACCACCTTTTTTCAATTGCAAGGTCATGGGCACGGAGGTGGCCTCGGCATTGACCATGCCCGTGGTGGCGCTCATTTCATGATGGGGTCGTGCCGCGACCCAATCGGTCACCCCTTGAACCGATTGGGTTTGTGCAACGTTCACCTGTGCATTGGAACTCAGGCCATTGACAGGCACAGCAAGACCGGTCGGTTTGGGCAAACCCACTGACCCTGTTTTGACAGGCAAATTTTTAATTGTTGCTGGCTGCAACAAAGCTGTCGCGCTGATCTTCATATGACTTGATGAATCCGAAATCGAAATGGTGACTGGTTCAGCCCTTCAATCTTGCTGATGAGGCAGGTACCACATATATCGGAATCAACATGAAAATCTGTAGAAAACCCTCCAATTAGTTTACTTTTTGCATCAAAATAGGTTTTTGAAAAAATGCTTTATTGCTTATTTAATCAATGTCACAGGAACATGTGTGGCGCTGAGCACCCGTTGGGCCACTGAGCCAATCAGCAAATCGGTGAATGTAGAACGCCCCTTGGCGCCCATCACGATCAAGTCAAACTTTCCTGATTTTGCAACCTTGACAATTTCGCCGGCCACATGACCTGTTTTGATGATGACCTCGTGATCCAAGCTCGATTTATCCAGTTTGGACTTGGAAGCCTTCAATTCTTTGACACTCAAATCATGCAAATAATCTTCAATGGTCCCCTTGGGGAAATGCTTTCTGACATGCTTTAAGCCCGTGTCATCGTGCACGGAAAGCAAAGAAATGCTGGGGGTATTGCCCATGAACTGGGCTATTTCAATGGCGTAATCCAAAGCACGCAAAGCACATACCGATCCATCTGTGGGGACAAGAATTTTCATGGCAAGACTCCATTCACTAAATCTCGACCATATCCCCCATCAAATGTTTTGAACTTGCGCTGGCGCAAAAAAGGCAGAAATAAGATGGAAATTCACCCTTATCAAACTGAACATTCAGCTCAAACTGCCGTCAATATCAAAGTGACAAATATAGAGGTCATCATCAGACATTGCCCCAAAATCACTTTGAAGCAATAAGCAGTTGTTCCGGCATGCCAAGCCACCATAGACTTGGACAACATATTGCTCAGCAACGCAGCCATGATGGGCAACCGAGCTTGCTCGACAGAAATGTGACCCGCCTGCACCATAGACCCCATGGAGGCCACGATGGCGTGTGCATCCGCCAAACCGGTGATGGCGGAGGTGATCAATAGACCTTCCTGGCCGAGCCATTCGTTCATGCCGGCTGATAAAAGCATCACAGCCACCACCAAACTCACCAAAGTTAATGTGGATTTCCATTGAAACAGGTGAGACGAAATCAACTGCTCTTGAACCGGCAATTCTGGGCCAGCCAACAACCACATGGCACCGGCGTAAATGATGGCGCACAACACCCCCGACAACAAAGGCCAAATCACCCAAGCAACCAACTGCGGCAAGATCAAGTCGATCAAAATAAACAACTGAACAATGGTGGATATGCTGGACAACACAGAACCCATCACTGCTGCATGCGTTTGCGTGGGCATATCGCGTGAAAGTTTTCCCATCGCAAACACGGTGGCAGTGCTTGAAACAAAACCACCCGCAAAACCCGTCAAAGCCAAGCCATGGCGGCCACCCCAAGTGCGACTGCTGACATGGCCCAAGGCCCCGATGGCCATGATCAGCACCACAAAACGCACCAGGTGATGAGGATTAATGGCACTCCAGGGGCCGACATAAGCATCCGGGGTCAATGGATAAAGAATCAGAACCACGGCCGTGAATAAAACCACATCGTTCCATTCTGTGGCGCTCATGATGTGTTGGGCAAAATCGTGCATGCGTTTTTTGGCGGCCAATAAAACAGCCAGGACCAAACCACTGAATGCGGCCAATGTGGGTTGGGTCATCGCCAAACCACCGATCAAACAAGTCATGAACAAGGCCAATTCGGTGGTCATGCCAGGGTTGCTGATGCTGCTTCGCCAATAGCCCATACCGATCAAGATAACCAACAAGCCCAAAGCCATGGGAAAAGAGCCATCCCCACCCAATTCAACGGCCACTGCGCCCACCAATGCACTGATCGCGAAAGTGCGTATGCCCGCTATATGACTGGGCAGGGTCGAGTTGCTGCGCTCACGTTCAGCACCAATCAACAAACCTATTCCCAAAGCCAATCCCAGGTTTTCAATGCTGGACAGGGCTGGCATCATGTCGATCATCAAGCCCTGCGTATTGAAAAGTCAAAGCACCCCCAGTGTGCTGCGCCATGGATTTGCTTTAGACAACACCATCCGATGTAGGTCATAAATTGCGCTGCTTCATCATGGCTTCGCGCATGCCGTTCAACCGCAAATCAAAGTCAAAGTCGTCTGACTGTTCGAACGCAACTAACCGATATTTCCGGACTGGACCATGGGACTTCTTTGAATGGTGTTTGATGGGGCAAAAATAAGCTTCTGTAGCACCAATAACGGCACTCACAAAACCAATCAAACCCACAGCATAGGCACAATAAGTGCAGTGAAATTTTGAAATCCAGTCCAGGTACTTCAACTCTTGTCGGTCAAAAACAATAAATTCTGATCGGCGAAAAGGTTTCACTTTATAGATCGGAAAACATAAAAGTTGATACAGCGAAACAAATGCATCCAGGACCAATAAAGGCACGATAACGCTATAAATGATGGGCCCTGTGATCAGGTTGATGGGCCTGGATCTTTTGACCAGGGCCCACAAGCCCAATCGGTGATTGGTGGCCTGGGTGCTCATGTGGAATGTCCTTTGATAGAGTTCAGTGCACACACTGCTTTGACAGCTGCGGACATTGATGTCCCATCCTAGGTGCCTAAAAAATCAATGGCTTGACATGCATCAAGCTTTGGCAATCGTTTGCCTTGAGGTGCTGGCACTCAACATAAAAGGCACCCACACACCAAAAATGCGGTAAACCCTTGGGCCGCTATCTGCATCCACAAGCAAAATCTTTATCGACATGAGAATGCCTGTTGCGTGTATTTTTTTGATTATGATGACTTGCTTATTCACCAAACACAAGATCGGATTGAATGTCAAATTCAAATCAAACTGTTCCCAGCGAAACCTGTGACGTGGTTGTGGTGGGCTCAGGCGGCGGCGGCTTGACAGCCGCCGTGACTGCCGCTTGCTTGGGACTCAAAGTGGTGGTGCTGGAAAAATCCGATGTATTCGGGGGATTGACTGCGAATTCTGGCGGCGGTGTTTGGATACCATGCAATCCAGCAGCCCAAAAAGCTGGCATACAAGACACGACCGCTTCAGCCCGTGCATACATTCAACACGGTGCGGGTCAGGCATATGATGCCGAAAAGGTCGATGCTTTTTTAAAACACGGCCCAGAAATGATTTCATTTTTGGACAAAAACACTGATGTGAAATTCATGGCCGCTATCGGTCGGCCCGACTACCACCCCGACACGCCTGGCGCGAGCATCAGTGGGCGAACAATTCACCCACGCCCCATCAACGGAAGAGAACTCGGCTCAGAAATTCATCGACTCAAAAAGCCGGCCCCTGAATTGACCTTCATGGGCATCATGATCAAGCCCGGCCCCGACTTGATGCACTTCCTCAATGCATTCAGATCGTGGACTTCATTCAAAGTGGTCACACTCAGGGTGGTGCGGTTTGCCATCGACTGGTTGCAGTTTCGGCGGTCGATGGACTTGGCCAACGGCAATGCCCTGATGGCCAGGTTGGCCAAATCTTTATTCAACCACGGTGGTGAAATCAGAACGTCCTCGCCCGTGCTTGAGTTAATGGTTGATCAAGGCCATGTGACGGGTGTCGTCTACCAAACGCCCAAGGGGCCACAATCGCTCATGGTCAGCAAAGGGGTTGTGTTGGCCACAGGGGGATTTGCACACAACCCAGCTTTGCGGGAAAAGTTTTTTCCTCACCTCAAAGTCGGCCAAGCCTATCACTCACCCGCACCGCTGACCAATACCGGAGATGGCCTAGATATGGCATTGAAAGTGGGTGTTGACATGGATGCCCAACACAGCACGCCCGCTGGATGGGCACCCGTTTCATTGCTGCCTGTCGGCCCCCGTGAGGTCAAAGCATTTCCCCACTTGATCGATCGCCAAAAACCGGGTTTCATTGCGGTGACTCGAAAAGGCCATCGGTTTGTCAATGAGGCCAACTCCTACCATGATGTGGGCCTGGCATTGATCAAAGCCTGTGAGGGTGAGCCTGAAATTTGCGCTTTTTTAATTGCAGATTACCCCACCATGCGCCGATACGGCATGGGCGCTGTGAAGCCAGCACCGTTCCCTTATCGTGCCCACCTCCAAACCGGCTACTTGATCAGCGCCGATACCCTGGAGGAGTTATCGCGAAAAGCCGGCATTGATACGCCGCAATTTTTATCGACGGTGGCCGCTTTCAATGAAGCTGCACAAAATGGCATCGACCCCACTTTTGGTCGCGGGGAAAATGTGTACAACCGCTACAACGGTGACCCTTTGCACCAACCCAATCCATGCGTTGCGCCGATTCAAAAAGGCCCCTTCTTTGCCATGCAATGGTCAGTGGCCGAATTGGGGACTTTTGTCGGCATTCGATGTGATGCCCAAGCCCGGGCATTGAATTCAAAGGGTGAAGTGATCCCTGGTTTGTATGCCGCAGGCAACGATATGGCCAATATTTTCGGCGGCGACTACACCGCCGGTGGGGCCACCATCGGCCCCGGTATGGTGTTTGGGTATTTGGCTGCTCAGCACATGGCCGTCAAGGCTTGATGCCTGCTTTATCTGCCAACCTGCCCCATTGTTCAGCATTGCTGCGCATGGTGCTGAGCATGCTTTTGGACGTGTTGTCCTCGATCACATCCACGCCCATGTCGATCAATTTGGTTTTCAAAGAGGGATCGGCCATCACCTTGATCAAGGCTTTTTCCAGCCGATCAACAACAGATGCTGGCATCCCAGATGGCCCTGCTATGCCATACCAAGTGGCAATTTCAAAGCTCTTGATCCCCGTCAGCTCTGCCACCGTGGGCACGTCAGGCAAAGAAGGTGAGCGCTTGGCAGAGGTGATGGCCAACATGCGCAAGCCATTTTTTTCCTTGCTAAACCCCTTCACCACCGGCGGCGTGGTGGCACCTGAATCAAGATGCCCACCCAACACATCGTTGACGATGGCAGGCGCACCCTTGTAGTTGATTTGCACCACCTTTGTTTGGCTGACAGATTTGAGCAACTCGACCGATAGCATTCCCAGCACATCAGTGGTGCCAAACGAAAAACCACTGCCTTGCTGGTTGCCGTAGGCGATCATTTCCATCAAACTGGAAAAAGGCTGTTTGGGGCCGGTGACCAACACATAAGGCACGGCCACCATGCGCCCCACGGGTGTGAAATCTTTGATGGGGTCATAGGGCAAATTTTTGGACAGGTACTTGCCCAAGGTGTGCGTACCCGGCACCAACAACAAGGTGTACCCATCCGCCGGTGCTTTGGCCACAAAATCCGCACCCAAAATAGCACCTGCGCCTGGTTTATTTTCAATCACCACCTGCTGCCCCAGTTCTGCGCTCAACAAACTGGCGATGGGGCGGGCTGAAGAATCAGAACTGCCACCAGGGGCAAAAGGAACAATCCATCGGATGGGCTTGGATGGATAAACGTCAGCAAAAACAATGTGGGGCAAGGGGCTCAGGCAAGCAAGAAAAAGAACAGCTTTGATCAAACGCATGGTTACCTCTAAATGAATGGTTGAGGGTGGATGAAATCTTTGAAGGGTCACTCGCTCAGGTGACAAGCCGCTAGGTATGCAAAGACCAAAGCGGGACCCAACGTAATGCCTGGACCGGGATAACGCCCCCCCATCACAGAACTCATGTCGTTGCCACAGGCATACAAGCCCTCCATGGCAAGGCCATCAGCACCCAGCACTTGCGCATGCGCATTGGTCTTCAAACCCACACTGCTGCCAATCGGCGCAGGAAATACGGGCAAGGCGAAATAAGGGGCTTGGTTCAAGGGGTGCAGGCATGGATTGGGTCGCTGGCCTGGGTCCCCGTTATAGCGATTCAATGCCAGACTGCCTTTGGCAAAAAGTCGATCGACGCCACCATCTGCATCTTGATTGTGTTGTGCCACGGTTTCTTGTAGAGCGTGCGCATCTACAGATATTTTTAGCGCCAACTCGGACAAATTGGGCGCACTCAACAAATAATTTTTCTTCAGGAAAAAATTGAGCAGATGCCAAACTGGGTGAATCACCCCCAAGCCATATTCATTGATAAATCTGCGATCGCAAATCAAGTAAGCCGCTTGCGTCGGTTTATCTGCATGGGTCGCAAACATGGCGCTGACAAAGTCGTGATATGAATTGGCTTCATTGACAAATCGCCGCCCTTGCGCGTTGATGGCGATCAAACCTGGCTTGGGTCGATCCCGAATGTGCGGGTATGTGGTTGTCTGATGTGTGGATTTTTGGAGAATCGAAGCAGGCATCCAAAAAAATGGACTTGCGTGGTTCCGGTCAAGTTGCGCACCCGCTTGGATCGCTGCCTGAACCCCTTCCCCTTGGTTGCCCTCAAAAGCCAATGTGTATGGCAGCGGCCCATCCTTGAACAAGTCTGCGCGCCATTGAGCACTGGCAGCACAGCCACCAGTGGCCAAAATCACACCGCGTGGCGCATGGATGCGCTGGGTTACACCATTGATCTCAACCACCGCACCCACCACCCGGCGTTCATCAAGAATCAGTTCTATCAAACGCGACTTGTACGAGACCTTTCCGCCGGCTTTGAGCAAGCTCATGAAAAGTCGACCGACCAAGGCATTTCCCAACAAGAGGCGTGTCCCCCTTGGGTAATTCAACCGGTCCCACAGGTAACTTCCAATCAGTTTGGATGTGATTTTCAAGGCCTGCCAAGAACGCCAAGGGCGAATCAAGTATTTGATTTCATCGCGCCCCACCATCATTCCACCCAGCACCATGAACTCAGGCCGTGGGGGTCTTAATTTAGAGAAATTTGAACCCAAAAGACGGCCATCCATTGGCAATGGCGACAAAGCACGCCCACCCAAAGCGCCACCAGGTTGCTCGGCGTGGTAGTCGGGATAAGGCGTGTTGACTTTGAATTGAACGTCGCTGTTGCGCTCTAAAAAGTCAATCGCATCAGGGCCTGCCTGTAAAAATGCCTCCCGCAATTCAACTTGCCCCCAAGGTCCCACCTCTTGATCCAGATAGATTCTGGCTTGGTCAATGCTGTCTGGGCTTGCGGTGCGCTGACTTTGCCGAGTACCTGGGACCCAAATGGTTCCACCGGATGTCGCAGTTGTGCCACCCACTTGATCGCTGGACTCGCACAACAAAACATTGGATCCCTTCAGTGCACAGACCAAAGCGGCACACAGGCCAGCACCGCCTGCACCCACGACCAGGCAATCGACTTTTTGATCCCAATGTAAATTCATGCCCATTTGTCTGCGATCAAATCCAGGTGTTTCATTGACGTTCATGGTGACAAACAATGTGCCAAAGACTATGAAGTGATGATGTGGTGCTGCGAAAAGTAAGCGGAGGATTTTTGATGGATTTTTTTCGCCCTGTCCAAAGGGGATAAGTGAGCATCAGCCCAAACAGGCAATTCCATCTCCAGCTCCACCTGGGGGCCTAGATCTTTCAGAAAATCAGCCAATGGCAATTGGGCTTCACCCGGGTAAAAACGCATTGATTTGGCCTCTGTCGAGGCCTCCACACCGTCTGGTTTGACCCATGGGGCATCACAGACCTGGGCGAAACAAATGTCTTCTTTGGCCAAACCAGCCACCTCAGAAAGCAAACCGCCGCCACGGACCAAGTGCAAGGGATCCAGCATCAAGCCCAAGTGGGGAGAATTGACTCGGCGCAACATGGCCAAGGCTTGATCGAGGCGTGAGAAAGCACTGTAAGAGACCACCTCAAAGGCAATGCGCATCCCGGCTTGCCCCATCACCTCAGCATAACGCCCTAAAAAGTCACCCAACCTTGATTCATCTGGGTCATAAGCACAAGCCACGATGTAACTTGCACCCAGTTTGTGGCTGAGCTCAATGACGGGGAGCAAATCGCTCAGTTGTGTATCGGGGTAGAGGTGATAGGTTGAAACATTGGACAAGCGCAGTCCGCCGTTTTGCAGGGCTTGTTGAAGTGCCTGCACCTCTTGACTTTGCCCAATCACAGGATATGGCCAATGATCCTCAGGCTTTCGAGCCGTCAGCCTCACGCCCAAGGACTTGAAGCCAGCCTGCGCTGCAACTTGGATCAACGCCAACGGCCCCACATCTGCAATGCTGAGGTAGCCCAAAGTCATGTCGAATGGTTTCATGGTGAACTGTTTCCTGTCGGATCAAATGCCTGAGCCTGAGTGGCTGTGTGCTTCAATGTAATGGGTTTAACATGAATGTCTGTCAGGAATAACCCAAGGCCTTGGTCGCGCCCGTGACCGCCATTGAAAGAAAGAAGACCATGAACATGCGCCGCCTCGGACATACCAATTTGATGACTTTCCCTTTGATTTTTGGCGGAAATGTTTTGGGTTGGACTTTGGATACGCCAAGCTCATTTGCGGTTCTGGATGCCTTTGTAGGGGCGGGCGGAAACATGGTTGACACGGCAGATGTTTATTCGCGCTGGGTCGAGGGCAACCAAGGCGGTGAATCGGAAACCATTTTGGGGCAATGGATGAAGCTGCGCGGCAATCGCACGCAACTGTTGATTGCCACCAAAGTTGGCATGGACATGGGCGAAGGCGGCAAAGGTTTGAGCCCCAGTCACATTGAGCGCTCCATCGATGCGTCTTTAAAAAGACTCCAAACTGACTACATTGATTTGTATCAATCCCATGTGTCCGACCCCTTGGTGGCCCCAGAAGAGACCATGGCCTGTTATGCACGCTTGATTGAAAAGGGAAAAGTGCGCTGCATCGGTGCGTCCAACCATGATGTGAGCGCATTGAATGCCGCCCTGCGATTGAGCCAACAAATGGGCATTCCCAGCTACGCCACGCTTCAACCCCACTACAACCTGTGCGAGAGAGAAATTTTTGAACCAGAACTCGCACCCTATTGCATCCAGCATGGATTGGGGGTGATTCCCTTTTATGCCTTGGCCAGCGGATTTTTAACGGGCAAGTACCGCAGCGCAGAAGCGGCGATGCAAAGCACCCGATCACGCACCAATTCAAAATATGCCAATCCCAAAGGCTGGGGAATTTTGAGCGCTTTGGATGCAGTCGCCCAAGCGCATGACACCAAGCCGGCCACCGTCGCCTTGGCCTGGTTGTTGGCCCAAGCAGCTGTCACAGCGCCGATTGTCAGTGCCACGTCCCGGCAGCAAGTCCAAGAGTTGGTTCAGGCGGTTGAATTAAAACTGACGACTGAGGACTTGGCACAACTCAACTTGGCCAGCAGCTATTGAAGCTGTTTTGGCCAGGCCGTCAGCCCAAAGTTTTCCCACCCATGTGAAAACCAAACCAGATCGGGATCAGGCTTGGTTTTAAAGTCAACGCCTTTGGCCGACACCAAAGTGCAAGCGCGCCGCGATGGCCAAAATTTAAATTTTGAACGCGTCAAATGTCTCTGGTGCAAACAACTCTTCGGGCTTGAGCAAGCGCTGTGACAAACCTTGCTGATGGTGATAACGCAAGAATGTTTCCAACACGTGTCGATTGCTTTGAAAGCCATATGCCCACCAATCGGGGCCCAATTCTTTTTCAACCTGCTCCACATGGGCTGGCAACCAAGGCAACATGGTCTTGAGCGCGGCCACCTCTCGCAGTGATTGATAGGTGATTTTTTGTGACATGACAAATGCCTTGAACAAAGACTGGGCCATCCAGCGGTTTTGTTCATAAACGTCCCTGCGAATCACGATGGTGTGCATGATGGGAAGGATTTTTGTTTTTCTGTAGTAATCCAACTCCACCTCTGGGTAGTCCTCAAACAGGCGTTTGACTTTGTGGGGCTGGGTATAAAAAGTAGATGGTGCGCGAGCAGAGTGCATGGCATCAATGTCGCCATTGGCAATCATGGCCGATAGGGTCTGGGTAGGTCCAATGGGCGATATCTTGACCGCTGCCGGCAATTGCAGTTTGATCTTTTCGTCACGACCTGCCGTTTCTGCGCCCCCCGTCAAATACTGAACACTGGTGTGCGGCACCTGGTAATGCTCTTCCAAAATGCCACGAATCCAAACTGGCGCAGTCATTTGATACTCAGGTGTTCCAATTTTTTTGCCGACCAGATCAGAGGGTTTTTGAATTCCGCTATCGGCATGAACATAAATAGAGTTATGGCGGAACATGCGCGAGGGGAAAACCGGGATGGCAATGAAATCAGGGTCGTCCTTCATCAAAGAGACGCAGTATGAAGACAAGGACATTTCAGCGCACTCAAACTCTTTGTTGCGCAGCATGCGAAAGAAAGTTTCTTCGACGGGCAAAGACAAATAATTGATGTCCAATCCATCGGCCACCACAGTGCCATTGGCCAAGGCCGAGGTTCTGTCGTAATCCCAGCAAGCCAAGGTGATGCGCAATTTACCCATGTGTGTTCTCCGTCCTGTGCGTTTGTAAGTGTTCACCACACCAGCCATGGTGTGGTTTGCCCAACTCGTTTTATCTGAGCCGACAAAGGGTGATGATAGTGTTCCATTGGCGACGCCTTTAAAAAATGACGCCAATGAGACCCATGGGCCATGGGTTCCATGTCGCTTTAGCTACACCCCAAGTCAAACACCACAATACATATTTTTTCTAATGCGTCCAAAAGTGATCAATTGGCCAAAGAAAAGCAGCTTCACCTATTGAATCGGAATTTCTTCTCAAAGGGGCGATACCGATTGACGCAGGGCGCAACTTCTGAGAAAACAGAGGTTTGCAGTGCAGAGAATAAGCGCACGTGAGCACAGTTTCATCAAAGGACATCATGGAAACAAAAAAATATGACCTGATCATCATGGGCGGCGGCTTGGCAGGCTTGAGCGCCGGGGTGAGGGCTTGCGAATTGGGTTTGTCTGTGGCCTTGGTCGAAAAAGGCGAAACCGACCAATACCCATGCAACTCGCGCTTTTCAGGCGGCATATTGCACTTGGCATTTCAAAACATCAAAAACCCTGCTGATCAATTGTCCAAAGCCATCGACGAAGCCACAGGCAACTATGCCGACTCCGACTTGGTCAAGGCGCTCTCAAGCCAGTCGGATCGGTGTGTGACATGGTTGCAGCAACAAGGTGCGCGCTTCATCCGGGCCGGTCAGGTGGTTTGGCAGCAATGGGTCATGGCACCGCCCCGACCGATTTCACCTGGGCTGGATTGGAAAGGTCGAGGACCCGACGTCACGCTCAGGGTTTTGATGGATAACTTTAGAAAAAAAGGGGGCCAAGTTTTTCTTGGCTGGCAAGTCACTGAATTGTTGACAGAAGGTGAGCGCTGCCTGGGCTTCAAGGCCACGCGCGAAGGCCAGGAGAAAGTGTTTGAAAGCATGGCCACTTTGGTGGCCGATGGAGGCTTTCAAGCGAACTTGGACTTGCTCAAAGCGCATATCGCCCCACAGCCACATCAGGTGCTTCAGCGGGGTGCGGGCAATGCCATGGGGGATGGCATGCGTTTGGCCCAAGGCATGGGCGCAGCGATATCCAGCATGGATGCGTTCTACGGGCACGTGTTGTGCCAGGAAGCATTTTCCAATGCCAAACTTTGGCCCTACCCACAACTGGACGAATTGGCAACCTCTGGCGTGGTGGTCAATCAGCAAGCACATCGGGTCATTGATGAAGGCCTGGGTGGTGTTTATATTGCCAATCAGTTGGCACACCGTGCCAACCCCTTGGATTGCCACGTCATTTTTGATCAAGCCATTTGGGATGGGCCGGGCAAGACATCCCGCATCCCAGCCAATCCCCTGCTTATCCATGCTGGCGCCACCATTTTGAAGGGCAATACCTTGGCCGAGTTGGCCCACCAAATAGGATTGCCTGAGCAGGCGTTGACAGAAACTATCGACAAGTACAACCAAGCGGTTCAAGATCAAAAAACATCTGCACTGCAGCCGCCTCGAAGCAGCCATAAGATCACCCCTTTGCCGGTGATGAAAGCGCCTTTTTATGCCTTGCCATTGTGCGCAGGCATTACCTACACCACAGGCGGTCTGCTGATCGATGCGCATGCCCGCGTAGTGCATCTCAATAAATCACCTATTGAGGGTTTGTATGCCGCAGGCTCTTCAGTCGGTGGTATCGAAGGAGGCCCCAAAGCCAGTTATGTGGGTGGCCTGATGAAGGCCTTGGTTCTTGGCATTTTGGCAGCTGAAGATGTTGCAAAAATTAAGTCAGCCCAGCCGGCGTGAAGACTTGTGATCCCCCATTTTTCGAAATCAGAAAGGTCCATGATGAGTAAAAAGTTTTGGTGTTTATTTTTCGCGTCGCTGGTGATGATTCCTTTTGGCAACGCTCAAAATTACCCGACCAAACCGGTCCGCATCATTGTTCCTTTTGCACCGGGTGGCAGTGCTGATGGAACCATCCGACCGATTGCAGAAAAATTGACCGAGCTCTTGGGTCAATCGTTTGTGGTGGAGAACCGCCCTGGCGGCATTGCAACAATTGGCGGCTCGATTGTTGCCAAAGCAGAGCCCGACGGACACACATTGCTGGTGATGCCGGGAACACACGTACTGACGCCCAAAATGATGACATCGGTGCCGTTTCACCCCTTCAATGACTTCACGCCCATTGCCAATATGGTGTTTGCCCCTTACGTGATTGTCAGCGCAAGAAACCAGGGGTTCAACAATTTAAAAGACCTTGTTCAATTCGCCAGCGCAAATCCTGGCAAATTATCGATTGGAAACTCGGATGTGGTGACGCGACTTGGCGCTGAAATGTTCAGCCAAGCGGCGAATATTCAATTGGGACACATCACCTACAAAGGCGGTGGACCGGTGGCCACCGATGTCTTGGGCGGTCACCTCCCCTTGGGCTTGGTCACGCCCGTAACCATCATGGGTTTTTATAAAGACAGAAAGCTTGATGCACTGGCCGTGACTTCGCCCAAGCGGGTCAGCAGTTTGCCCGATGTGCCCAGCGTGTCTGAGGCTTTGGGCATCAGTGGCTTTGATTCACAAACATGGTTTGCCTTGGCAGGACCCGCAGGTATGCCGCGCCCAGTGGTTGATCGTTTGAGCAAAGCCATTGCCCAAGCCTTGGCAACCCCTTCTATCAGGGACCGGTTGATTGCCATGGGCTTAGAGCCCGCAACCGACACCAGCCCAGAAGGCATGGCGCAATTGATGAAAACCTTTGCTCAGCGAAATTTGGCCTTGATAGATATCGCCAAAATCAAGCCTGAGTAAGCCAGGTTCATAACAGGGACTGCTGATATCGAGACAGTCATGGGCGACATTAGCGCGGTACCAGGGTATCAAAAATGATCTCAACCATCTCGACATAGCTGAGCAACAAGCCCCAAGCGAGCAGCCCAACGATGGCCCCCAGGACCACGCACGGCCAAAATTGAAGAGTCCATGCTGCAACTGCGCCCAGGACAAACAAACCCAAGCCGATCACAGCGGCAGCTGTTTTTCCGTGACGCCGAATCAAGCCTAGCACCGGGTAATGGGGTATGCCGTCTGAATCTGTCATGAAATTCCTTCGAAAGTGTGTGTTGATTTTTGCATAGTGAATTCCAAGTGAGCGAGCCATTCCATTAGAAAAATAGCTTAATTGAACGCGGCGGATTCAAGCACGCGTGCAACTTCAAATCACTTTTCTTTCTTTCAGGCCTGCCAAATCTTGCGCGCTCAAGCCCAGATTCATATAAACCTCATCGTTGTGCTGACCCAATGCGGTTTGACTTGACACCACAGCAGCGGGTGTTCGGGTGAGCTTGATCGGTTGTGCAACCACTCGAATAGGGCCTTTTTGCGCATGATCAACAACCACAGCAGCGCCCAAGTGCGCCACTTGTGGGTCCGCAAAAACTTGCTGCATGTCATAAATGGGGCCACATGGCACACCCGCATCATTCAAACAGGTGACCCAATGTTGAGTCGTGTTCAAGGCGAAAGACAGGTTCAATTGCGCATTGATATAGGCGCGATCGGTCAATCGGCCAGGGTTGGATTGGTAGCGCGGTTCGTCGCGCAAGTCCAAGCGTTCGATCACGGTGCATAAACTGCGGAATTGGGTGGTGCCGGAAGCGCCAATGTTAAAAAACCCGTCAGCGGATTGAAACGTGCCCATGGGCGTGGCAAATGGATGATCATTGCCCGCTTGGCCTGGTACGGCACCATCGATCAAATACCTGGCGGCTTGGAAATCACACATGGCAATCATGGATTGAAGCAAATTGGTCTGCACCCATTGACCACGTCCAGAGTGCTCTCGCTCCAACAACGCCAACAACACCCCCATGGCAGCGTAATTGCCTGCACTGGAATCGGCCACAGCAATGCCAGCACGCACAGGCCCACCGCCTGGCATACCCGTCACAGACATCATGCCACCCATGCCTTGGGCAATTTGGTCAAAGCCTGGCCTGTCTCGGTATGGTCCGTCCTCGCCAAAACCTGAAATGCTGGCCAAGATGATGCGCGGGTTGATGTTGGCCAGGGTTTCGTAATCCAGTCCCAAGCGGAACTTGACATCAGGCCGGAAGTTTTCAACCACCACATCGGCACAAGCCACCAATCGATGAAAAATATCTCTGCCCTCTGGGGCTTTTAGATTCAGTGTGATCCCGCGCTTGTTTCGGTGCAAGTTCAGCATGTCGTAGGTTTCCCTGCCGCCAAGAGCACCTTCATTGGGGTCCAGCCCCGGCGGGGACTCAATGCGAATCACATCTGCACCAAAGTCCGCCAAAACACGCACACAGGTGGGGCCAGAACGGATGCGTGTCAAATCCAAAACCTGGAACCGCGCCAGGGCAGCACTTGCGTTGACAGAGGTCATGGGGTCAGGTTGGTTGGGTTAAGCGACAACCCTAGGAGTGGCCGACGACTGCGATCAGGGTGCCCAGACCTTGGTCCACAACAACTCTCTTTGCTGCATCACATCGCCATACATCCGCGCCGGTGGCCTGAGCATGATTTGCTGGCCAACCCTTTCAACTTGGCGAATTTCGTGGCCACCAATTCGGTGTGCATCCGAGGCAATGTCCACCAAGCAGTCCAGCACCTTGCCATCAAATTGGTAAACGCCTCCATAAGACATGTAATCGCGTTTATGGATCACTGTGGCATCCCCGTTGCAAAGCGACGCCAACATTCGATCATTGGAAAAAGCAATTTGCCCGATGGGATTGAGACCGTAGGGAGGCGGCATTTGATTTCCGTTTGAATCCCAAGCACGTGCCTCATCTAGGCGCCAAATACCTTGCAGATCATCCATTTTTCTTTGTCTCCTGTTGCAGATGTTTTATGAAATCAATATAACAGACTGAAGCCAGTCGCTCACCCCCAATGCGATGGCAGCATCAACTTCAGCAAGATCATCCATGGTTCTCTGCGGCGACGAATCTGGCTGCGCGCCGACCTGACACAAATGCCCAGGCCAAATGGTGGCCATGGCCCTCCAACAACAGTCCCCCCTGGCCCGCAGACCCCGCCGCATACAAGCCGCGTATTGGCGCTTGATCAGCGCCCAAGACTTGATGCGATGGGTTGACACGCAATCCTCCATCGGTGAAAACGACGTATGCTTTGACCGGGCCCAAGGCATAAAAAGGGCCTTCTTTCACCTTGTGTTGGCCAGCCATTTGCGCTTTCAACCCCTCAGGATCGATGCCTGCTTTGACGGCCAGTTCATGCCAATCACTGGCCCGATGAAACAAGTCTTGACGATTTTTTTCATAATCGACCATATAGGCGTATGCAATGCCGGGGGCGGTTGAAATGAAATATGGCCATGCGGAGAATCGACGGTATAAATGTGAGTCAAAAACATACCAAGCTTGGGCACCTGAATGGTCGGCCACCGCATGCCCAATGGTTTTACCGGTCATTTCGACCAACTCGCCCTTTTGATTGACCAATTGCGCGCCTTCAGACAACAAAGCCGGAGAGGGCCCAAGCGCTGTGGTCATGAATTTCATCATGAATGGACGAATCCAATGGGAAGGCAGGTGGTCAATGGACCAAGCCATGCACAAGGCAAACCAACGCCAAGGCGGTAAATTCTGAATCCAATGGGGTTTGGCTGGGGGAATAAAGCGCAGAATGGGGCCGCGAACAATGTCTCCATTGACCACCTCTGCCCCCAAGGCATTGGCCATTCGATGCCCATCTCCAGTGGCTCGGGTGTTGACTGAATCCAAATCAATTGTTTGGGGGTCTGCCCAGCGCTGCTTCAAGTCAGCAGCTCCGCTGTAGTCTCCAGTGGTCAAAATCACTGCTTTTTTGGCATTGATTTGAAACGATTGCCCATTGATCTGGCCAGACACGCCCACCACATCGCCATTGGCGTTGTTGAGAATTTTTTCACAGCAGGCATTCACCCATGTGCTCACACCCAACTGCCGACAATGCTTCTCCAAGTGGTAAATCAAACTGCGCGAGTTGGGAATGGTGTTGTGCATGCGCGATACGCGGTTGGGTGGATCGGGTGCAGGTCCCATGAACACAATGCCCAAACGGCTCAACCATGCAACCGCATCGGCACATTCATCCACCAAAATTCGACGCAACAGCAGGTTATCCCTTGGCGCCAAATTGCCAGCATGTAAAGCCAAGTCTGCGAAATGATGGTCGGCGTGATCTTCAATACCGGCACGCTTTTGCAAATCAGTCCCGTTGGCTGAAATCGCACCAAGGGACCAGGCTGTCGAGCCGCCCAGTTCAGGGCCTTTCTCCAACAGCACGACATTCAAGCCCAGACCCGCAGCTTCGGCAGCAGCAGCCAAACCTGCCCCACCACCGCCCACAACGACAACATCACACTCTGTCACAGTCTGCATATTGAAATGACGACAGAGATCGAAAAGACAAAAACAACCAGCTCAAGGATCCAATGTGATATTGGCCGACTTGACCACGGCAGCCCAGCGCTCCATATCGCTTTTAATGAACGCTGCGAACTCTTCAGGTGTGCGGTAAGTGGGCTGCAATCCTTGTTTCAACAAATTTGAGACCATCTCAGGTTGCCGCAAAATATCAGAGGTCACCGCATGCAGACGCTTTCGAAAATCAGCATTCACCCCTGCCGGTGCGATCAAGCCGTACCAATACTCCATCACATAGCCAGGCACACCAGACTCGATGAAGGTGGGAACCTCAGGCATCACAGAGACCCGCTCTTTGGTCGAGATGGCCACCACGCGCAGCTTGCCTGAGCGCGCCAAGGGTGTGGCGGATGGCAGCGTGGTGAACAAGACCAAATCACGTTGTGAACCAATGATGTCTGAGATGGCTGCACCAACACCCTTGTAGGGAATATGCGCCATTTTGGTTTGGGTTTCATACAAGAAAAGTTCTGCCGCCAAATGAGCACCACTGCCTATGCCGGCCGAGGCGAAATTGACCTTTCCAGGATTGGCCAAAGCCATGCTCACCAAGTCTTTGGCTGACTTGATCGTGCTGGATGGATGAACCACCAACACCATCGGTGTAGAAGCCAGGGGTGTGACAGCCACAAAATCGCGCGCTACGTTGTAGGGTAATTTAGGGTAGAGGCTTGGATTGATGCCAATTTCAGAGGTTGATCCAACCATCAATATGCTGCCATCGGCCTCTGCACGCGCGGTGTACTGGGCTGCAATCGCGCCGGCAGCACCAGGCATGTTCTCCACCACCACACTGGTACCCAATTTTTCAGTCAACTTGGGGGCTAACGTGCGCGCAATGATGTCGGTGCCCCCACCAGGGGTGAATGGAACCATCAATTTCATGGGCTTTTCAGGCTTGGATTGTTGGGCCAGCAAAGTGCCGCTGAGGCATCCCCAAGCGAATGCACAACTCAATGCAACTCGGATGAATTTATTCATAACTGATCCAATTCAAATAATGATGTTTGATACGGGACTTCAAGCAGCAAGCGAAAAATGCTGCCTCAAAGGCGGCATCTCTTCGAGCAATCGACCAAAGCCAGCCACTTTTTCTTCAACGCCCATCATTTGCAGACTGGCCCATAAAGCCACGTTATTGGTGGTGAGAACAGGCTTCTTGACCTTGGCCTCGAGATCGGCAACGATGGATGCTGTCCACCAATTGCCACATGCCAAAAACACCGCATCTGCTTGCGGCAAATCCGTCGCCAGGCCCAAGTCGTAAGCAGTTTGCGCAGGCATACGCCCAATGTCATTGTTGCGGGTCACTTCCAGGGCCTTGTGCTGTAAAACTTCTACACCGTGGTCTTCTAAAAAAGCCTTCACCCAGACATTGGTCGCTGTGCTCCAAGGGGCCGCAATCACCACCTTTTTGATGCTGTAAGCCTCCATGGCGCAAAGCATGGCCGTGGCAGCCGTGGTGGCGGGCTTGCCACAAGCTTGATGTATGCGCTCCACCAATTGCGCGTCATACCCTTTTCCCATTCGGGTGGAAGGGGCAGTTGCAGCCAATAAAACCAAGTCCACATCGGCATCGGCCAATTTTTTGGCTTCCTTTTCAAGTTCGGCCACGATCTTGATGGTCGAGTCCGGGTCGACGTTGGACAGAGGCAGGCGTGCCACATGCAAAGAGACCGATGCAGGCAGCATGCTGATGAATTCAGGCTCTTGGGTGCTGTTGGATGATGGGACCAAGGTTCCCAAACGGTGCTTGACATGAGGCTGCTTCATAGGTGACTCCTAAAAAATGAAATTCGTCTAATGCTTGACCAAGCCCAATTCACAGGCTTGAATGTGCAGGGCCAAATATTTTGAAAAGATGCGGCATTGGGCAAAGCTGCCCGCGTGAAACCACAAACCTTGTTGCGGCGTTGGATTCCACATGTTGCAAAGTTCTTGGGTCTGTTCATCGACACCCCAAATAGGACCGACCTTTTCGGCCAATGACTTTCCAAAAAGTTTCTCGACCATCGCCGATTGACCCAGATAGCCTTTTGCCGTGACCACCAAATCAGCCTCTAAAAAGTCCCCTGACTTGAGCCGCAAACCCTTGGCCTCGTAGCACTCAATATCGTGTGCTTGAATCAAAGAAATTCGTTTTTGGGTGATGAGTTCCGAACAACCCACATTGAAGTAATACCCGCCGCCACGAGTCAAATACATCATTTGCCAGTTGTTGCCGTCTTCACCTTTGTTCAGCCTGAAGCCGGCATTGCTCAAACCTTCCATGGTTTCTTTGTCCAACTCAAGGGCCAACTTCAAATTGATGCGGTTGGAAGCGCGGTACAAGGCCATCGGCGTGCCTACTGTGATCAAGTCGCATTCTGGCAAATCAATGCCTTGCCCGTACAACACGTATGGCAACTGTGCCGTGGGTTCCACGTTTTGAACCATGGTCGGACTTCTTTGCACCATGGTCACATGCGCCCCATGTTCACAAAGGTCCTGTGAAACATCGTGGCCACTGGTGCCCGTACCCAAAACAATGACTTTTTTACCCACCCACTTCTGCGCTGACTTGTAGTCTGCAGAATGCAAAACTTCACCTTTGAAGGCTTCCAATCCAGCCACGGGGCTTCGATCGGGTATGGCACTGACCCCTGTGGCCATGATGATGTGCTTGGGTTGTAAGTGCCGATCCACACCATCACATTTCAATTGGGCATTCCATAGACCGGACTTTTCGTCAAACTGGGCCGTGACAAATTCGGTGTTACACCAGACATTCAGTTCCATGGCTTGAACATAATTTTCAAACCAACCAGCCACCATGTCTTTGGGCAGAAATTCTGGCCAAACTTCAGGAAATGGAATGTAGGGCAAATGATTGACGGTTCGCTGGTTGTGCAACACCAGCGCTTGATATCGTTTGCGCCAGTTGTCTCCGACCCTGGGGTTGCGCTCAATCACCAAGCAGTCGATGTCCAACTGTCTCAGCCTGGCGGCTATGGACAAACCAGCCTGTCCCGCACCAATGACCAATGCCGTGGGTTGCCGGTCCTCATAGCGGACTTCCTTTTCACGCTTT
This sequence comes from Bordetella parapertussis, assembly GCA_945901665.1. The sequence continues at coordinate 28,281 of CAMDLJ010000001.1, forward strand.
TCCAGCCAGTTGGGACCCAGAAAGCTGCGCCCAAAACCATCGCTCAATTTGGCTTTGCGCTTGAAGCGTTCTTCATGGCCAGCAATTTCTACCAATGTGGTCATCAAAGTCCATGCCTTGGGTTCACTGGCCCCAGGCTCAAGCGTCAATCTGACAATGCCTTCACATGGCCCCACCTTGGTTTGAAAATCAAAAAAAACTTCGATGGTGTCTATATTTACTCTTTTGACCCACTGAACTGGCATGCGTTTCTCATTGACTCTGAAATTTTGAGGGCCATGAAGTGGGGTGGCATGGATCAAAGCTTTGGACACCGCTGAGCGACCAGAATGCGTGATGATTTCCCAGTCTAGGGCCAACACATCGCGCCAATGGCAATCCGATTTGAACAAGCTGTCCATATCGGCGATAGATGGCTGGGAAAGGGCCAGTTCAAATTTTCGAAGCCAATCTTGCGCCGTAGAGAGCGTTGTCGATGGATCTGGTTTCATGCGATTTTCCGAATTGACTTGATTGAACACAGTTATGGGGCTGGGCTGGATTGAACCATGACATACAACAGTCTGTAAAGATCGTGAATGACAGCCTCTCCCAATTGAAGATTTTGCCAAGCGGTGGATTGATCCAAGGCTTTCAACGCCTGTTGAACATCTCGCTCCAAGCCCGCCTCCATCAGGATCACCCAATCTGTATGGCCATCTTGATGCCCTGTCACGCGAACCTGATCCATGCGCTGGCGAATGCTGGGATCATTGCACAAGACAGAGACGCTTCCTATGCTGGAAAACGCGCCCAACAGCGGCAAAATTTCTTGCGTCAAACACGTTTGGATATCAGATTGACTGGCTTTGGCACCCCGAATCCGAACCACACCCAACACACCACCTGCGCCGCTGCCAAGCACCGACAAAACCCGACAGGTCGCGCGAATGGTTTGGCTGTACCAAGCACGGCGCTGACGATCGCTGTCAGAAACGTGCTTGAGCAGCGCCACATAAGAGGGTGCGAGCAAGTCTTCTGCAGATGGCGTTTCAAACAACACCATGTGACTCCTAGATGCGTCAATGGCTTCATAACACCGACCCGCAGAAAAAACCGTACCCACCCTGCTGGGCATGTGGTCACTGAGGTACCAATCCAACCACAGATTTCTGACCTCTGGCGCTATGTCGAACCAGTAAGCCAGTACTCCCTTTTCACTCATGGTAAAAACCCTTATACAAAATGGTGCACAAGCCACTCCTCCAAGGGCCCAACCAACGCGCCAATGGTCATTTCATGGAGTTGGCCCCATCATTAAAAATCATGATGCATCAATTATTCTGTGATGGATGTAATTTGGAATTGTTAATTTGTTAAGCGTGACTTTGTCAGCCACAAATGCAAGCAAAGGCTTGGTTTGAATTAAGATGAAATGACCGTTAACAGGAGCAACCCATGCATGTGACAGGCAAATGCCACTGCGGCAATATTTCATATGAAGCGGATTTGGACCCCAGTATGGTTTCGATTTGCCATTGCACAGACTGCCAAATGATGAGCGGCTCTCCTTATCGGGTATCCGTCAGGGTGCCTGCAGAGCAGTTTCAAATGCATTCGGGAATACCCAAAATCTATATTAAAACTGCAGAGAGTGGATCAAAACGCGCCCATAGCTTTTGCCCAAACTGCGGAACACCTGTTTATTCCTCGGATGTCACCGATCCCAAAAGTTACTCTTTGCGAGTCGGTTGCTTGGACCAACGCGACCATCTGATACCCCAAAAACAAATATGGCATCAATCATCGGTGCCTTGGTCTACCAACATTGTCAACATAACAAAGCTCACCAAGCAATGAGCCGATGAGGCACACATTCAGGCACAAATGCAGCTTGGAAATGAAAGCGCCAGTTGGCATCAAGATGATTTTTCAATGATGGCGACCATTGCCCTCAAGCTCCCAGGCTGCTCAAAGTCATGCAAAATTTGTAACAGTTCAGTCGCTGTGGTGGGCCCCAGCAGTTTTTCGGTCGAGCTGAGAAACTTTTCATTGATGTCCGACCATCCCAGCGGTGCAGATGGACTTCCTCGAACACCTTGAGTATGTCCGCGTGCAACCTGTCCATCCTCATAAATCAACTCTATGGTTGAAGCCCATCTTTCCATCTCTTGTGAGGTATTGACACGGGTGATTTTTGTCAACGCTTGGACCGATGCATTCAAAATCCTTTCATCGGTGAAGCCTGTCATGTCGGCTGAAAAACCACGTAGCCCCAGGGCTACGCAATAAGCGATGCTGAATTTACCTTCCATGGGCGTGGAGGCGGTTTCTCGGCCTGCCACTTTTTTGGCCAATGGGTTCACATTGACACGAATTTCAAGCAAACCTTTATCACTGAAGGTGTCGTGCATGCCCCTGGCTGCTTCATGGGGTGCATGTGTGAGTTGGCAAGCTGCATAAGGCTTAAAGGTGTTGCCTGATATTTGCCACTTTGTACCCAGGCTCTCCAAATTGATTGAAATGGATTTTTGGAACAATCGACCAAGCATGCCCTGCGCATCATCAAAGACATTTTGATATGCATCCATACCCAACAAGGCCAATTCAGCGGCCATCACACCATTCATCGCAGCTTTGCCGACGTGAAATGGTTTGGCCATCGTCCCGCCCGACGACTGCAAACCTGCAGCTTGCGTAGCGGCCAAACCCAAAGCATTGGCAACTTGCTCTTGATTCAGTCCCAGAAGCGCTGCTACCGCGCAAGTGGCCGAAAAATGCCCCAATATGCCGGTTGGATGCCAACCAGCAGCAGCCAAGGACGGGCCCAGACCCAAATCCCCCATCGCGGTGCCAACTTCATAACCAGCAACAAAGGAATTCAAAATTTCCAACTCAGAAACATTTTGGTGCATTCCAATGGCCAACGTTGCCGCCAAAGTCGGGCCACTGGCATGAAATGCCGATCCAAAATGCATATCGTCAAAATCCAAACTGTGTGACAAAGTCCCATTGACCAATGCCACAGCAGCAGCAGCACCTTTGTCACCGTATAGATTGGTGGCGTGTCCATGGGTCTTCCACTGCCGCATTTGTTCTCGCACCAACCTGGGGGCTAAATCGGGCAAAGCAGCCAGGGACACAGCAAACCAATCCACCAAACACTTTTTAGCCAAGTCGCGAACATCTGGCGGCAAGATTCGACCCGAAGTGCCGCTAACAAACGAACATACCGACACCAATTTTTCGCTGTGTATGTCCATGGCGCTTATTCGGGCTCAATTCCAGCTGCCTTGAAGAGCAAGGCCAGACGATCCAATTCTTTTCTGAGCATCACCATGGATTGCTCAGGTGTGGTGGTCACCACTTCGCCTTCACCTGATTTGGCAATCAGTGCCAAATGCTTTTCAGTGCGCATGGCTCTGTCAACAGCCAACTGAATTTTGATCACCACAGCAGCTGGGGTTTTGGCTGGCACCAACAGCAATGGCGTCACAGCGGCCTCAAAGTTACCAAACCCAGGGGTTTCAGCCACGGCCGGCACATTGGGCAGAGACCGAACGCGTGTGGCACTGGCCACCGCAATCGGCTTGATTTTTCCATCTGCAATCAATGGCAGGGTGGTTGCCAAACCTGAAAAATAGAGATCAACATGACCGCCCATCAAATCAGCCAGAGCTGGACCGCCCCCTTTGTAGGGCACGTGGTTCATTTGCGTACCCGCTAAAAGGTTGAGTTGCACACCAGCCAAATGCGAGAGCCCGCCAACGCCAAAAGAGGCATAGTTGATTTTTCCAGGTCGCTGCTTGGCCAACTTGATCAAGTCTGCCACGTTGTTGGCGGCCACGCTGGGGTGAGCCACCAAAATCAATGGCTGCTGCGGCAGCACTGTGACGGGGATGAAGTCAGCCAAGGTGTCGTAGGGCAGCTTTTTATACGCCCATCGATTTCCTGCATGCGCTGGGACAGTGGTGACCAATATGGTGTGCCCATCCGGCGCACTGCGGGCCACAAATTCAGATGCAGGCACGCCATTTGCCCCACCTTTGTTTTCCACCACCACTGTCTGCCCCAATTCTTTGCCCAAATCTTCGGCAATGCGCCTGGCAGCCAGGTCCGTGGTTCCACCTGCCGCATAAGCGACGACCAATTTAACCGGCTTTGTCGGGAAGTCCACACCTGACTGCGCTTGGGCAGGCTGCAAGGCCTGAAGCAGACACAGCACCACCCCTATTGGAATAAGAAAACGACCCCATGTGAAGCTGCGTGAAGAACTGAGAAAGCTGTTCAATAAAAACATCGATGTCTCCTGCTGGTGTTGGTTTTAGATCAAAAAAATTCAATGCGATTGGGGTGAGGCGGACTGAGCTTCCGGCAAATCCTCTGTCAAGACATTGTTTGCGGCATTTCGCCCAGCGATCCTTCCTGAAGTGAATGCCCAGCCCAGATGATGGCCATGGCCTTCCAACAAAACCCCACCCATGCCGGAGAATCCCGCCGCATACAAACCAGCCAAAGGCTGATTTTCAGAACCCAAAACTTCTAACGCATCGGAAACAGCGACACCCCCATCGGTGAAGTTGATTTTGTACAAAACAGGACCAATGGCAACAAACGGCCCTTGATCTAAGCTCATACGGCCAGTATCACGACGACCCGGATCGGTATTGAAGTCTTGTACAGTTTGTAACAGTGCGCTGGATGACACACCAATTTTCATGGCCAACTGTTCCAGCGTATTGGCTTCAAAGAAGATGTCTTTTCGGCTCTTGCGATAGTCATCAACAGAGGCATATGCAAAACCTGGAACGGTCGACACATAATTGGGCCAACCACTGAATTGATTGGCCAATTTCGCATCAAACACCATATACGCCATTTGGTCCGGTTGATGTGAAATGCCTGGCCCAGGAGAGTTCAATTCATCCGTGAATCTTTGCCCATTTTTATTGATCAAAATGGCACCCGCTTGCAGCAACTTGCTGGATGGAACAAGAACAGTGGTTAAAAATCCCATGACCAGCGGTCGAACGATTGACCCTGGTAAATTTTCCAGCATATAGCGAATGCAACTTGTCATCCATTTGTGCGGCGGCAGATGGTGAAGCCAGTTTTCAGGAGGCGCCTGAAAACGGATACCCGCCAAATACAAGTGTTCATTGAGGACTTTGCCACCGATGCCCTCCACCATTTTTTGACCATCGCCCGTGTTGTATGAATTAACTGGGTTTACCAACTTCATATCTGAGCCCAAGCGTTGAGCTCTCTCGAATTGATCGCCGCTGTAATCGCCGCTGCACAAGACGACTCCGCCTCGGGCCACCACTTCACCCTTTTCATATTCACCTTGGTAACTCACGCCTGTGATGCGGTCATTGCTGCGCAAGAAGCCAGTGGCACGACATGAGGTTTTGATGACGACGCCCAGTTGCCGAGCCCTTTTTTCCAAGTGATAAATGTATGACCGTGAATTGGGTATGACAACGTGCATGCGGGGCTTGCGATGGGGCAACTCTTTCATGGGTCCAAAAAACTCAACCCCCATAGACATCAGCCAGCGAATGGTGTCAGGGACATTTTCAACCAACATTCGACTGAGTTTTTCGTTGTCTTTGAGCTTCAAGGGATTGTTGAACAATTGCAAGTCTTCAAAATGTGATTGAGGACTGTCCAATATGCCGTTTCTCAATTGTTGCGGCGTGTTGGTTGCCGTGATGGAACCAATAGACCATCTGGTGCTGCCACCCAAGTGCGGGGCTTTCTCCAAAAGCACCACCCGACGGCCCAGGGTCGCGGCTTCAATAGCAGCGGCAAGGCCACTGCCTCCCCCTCCAATCACCACCACATCGGTGGTGAATGCATTCGAAGAATCTTTTGTATCTAATGCGCTTGATGTCACGGTGTCATCCTTTGTCGAAAATAAATCAATTTTTCAGAGTTGTTAAACCAAGGTTGCTGAACCCATTGGTTTCGCCATGGCGTGAGTCGGGCAGCTTTCAGCTCGGGTGCGTCCAAGCCGGCCGCGTCAGTCAAATAATGCAAAGCCAAGTGAGTTGACCCTGTGGACGAAGCAGTGTCCTCTTGAATGATTCGATACCGCTTTGTCATGGCCCAATGCTCACATTCGTAGATCATCGGTATGTGCTCATTTTCATACCAATCGTCGAATTCATCGCTCCATTGATCTGGCACGGCAAAAGCAACGCTGTAAAGAATATTGGCCCCATCAGGGTTAAATGTCCCTTGCTGACGCTTTTCAAAAGTGAGTTGAGCCCACTCCTGTTGCACAAGTAAGGAATGTGGCGTTTGATAACTGGCCAGGGGATCTGTTTGTTCAGGTCGGTTCAGGGCAGGCATTTCCACCACGATGGCCAATTGATCAACATTGAATGCACAGTAACTGGACACACTGCCGGCTTGAATGGAACTTTTGAAATGGTGGCTTAAATCCTTATCCCGCCATTGCGCCATTTCTGGCAAAGTCATCCCATTGGACTTGATCCTCGCCATCCATATGAATTCATCCATTCCGATTGGCCTCAGTGGTGGGTTAACCGTCAATCAAAGGCATCCTATTGAATTCCACGGACGCCACAATGGCCGAAGTTAATGGACTCTGCGTGATCAAGCAATACGGAAAATGCTGAGATATCCTTTGTGAAATGCAAAGCTTAGAAAAGCCTAGGGTTAACGCTGACGCAAGCGTCAGTTGGCCTGGTCAATTAAATCCATCAATTCTTTGGCGAAAACCGGCAACTCATCCCTTTTTCGCACACAGATTCTCAACTCCCGCATGGCCCACTCATCCAAGAGCTGAACTGTCTTGAGCCTCATAGAGGAAGCATGGCGTTGAGCAACCATTTCAGGCATGACCCCAATGCCAACATTGGCTTCAATCATCCGCGACATGGCATCAAAACTTCCTACTTGAATGCGTTGACGCATGACACCAGGCAAAAGACTGACTTCCTGCTTTAAAAATGAATGGGTGGCATTGTTAGAGGCCAAGCCAATAAATTCATACTCCAAGGCTTGCGCAAACTGAATTTCAGCACAGAGTGCCAAAGGATGGTCCCATGCAACCGCCAATACCAATCTGTCTTTTTTATATGGAAATGACTCTAGGCCGTCTGCTCTGACCAATGCCGAAATGACGCCAATATCGGCCAAACCTTCGCGCACGGCCTGCACAATATCCAAACTGAGTTGCTCGTTCAAGTCAACCTTGACATGTGGGTGAGAAATGAAAAATTTAGCCAACACACCCGGAAGCAATTCAGATATAGCTGTTGCATTTGCATACAAACGAATATGGCCACGCACCCCCTCAGAAAAAGGCTGCATATCCTCTTGCAAATGTGCAATTTCATTTAGAACAGCATGCGCACGGCTGAGGAGCAGTTCTCCCGATGGCGTTAAAGTGACGCCTCGTTGTGCCCGCCGCAGCAACTGAGTACCTAAAGCTTGTTCCAAATTTTTAATTCGCAGGCTGGCAGCAGCTAGAGACAAAAATGATTTTTGCGCTCCCTTGGTCAGGCTGCCCTCTTCTGCCACTTTCACAAACAAACGCAAATCAACCAAATCGAAATGCATGGGCTTGTGGGCCAGATGGGCCTTGCTCAAGATGTTTATCCCTGCCATTTTTGGATGCCCCATTCAAACACCGCACGCACCAGAGTTATTTCAGCTTGGGTTGACATTGATATTGAGGAATTGCACATGTAGGGATATTTTGCGCTTATGCAATGAGACTTTGGGTGCGATCAACTCATGGATAACCATTAATCAAGGACATGAGACCAATGCGCCAATCGGCCATCAGCGTGACAATGGATGTCTGCGCATTAAGATAAAACAATTGACGACAGTCACAAGGAAGGAACATGATGGCTCAACAAGGACACGCCTTGTCTGGAAAAAAAGTATTGATTTCTGGTGCGTCTGCTGGGATTGGCAGAGAAACAGCACTGCTTTTGGCCTCGCAAGGCATGAAGGTGCTGGCATTGGGAAGAAATGCGGAGGCTTTGCAGGCTTTGCAAGACTTGGCACCCAAGGGCAGCATGGGTTGGTTGGCTGGCGACCTCAACGACACCACCTACCTGAATGCGTTAGAGCCTGAATTGTCGGATGTGGATGTGTTTCTCAACAACGCTGGTGTTTTGCGTTATGCCCCGATCATGGATTTAACAGCAGAAGATTTTTCTTGGATGTTCGAAACCAATGTTTTGGCATCTATACAAATCACCCAGAGGGTGGCGCGCCACATGGTTGCCCGTCGCCAGGGCCATTTGGTGTTCATGACATCCATTGCAGCCAGAGAGGTTTATCGAACCGCCTCCGCCTATTGCGCCACCAAGCATGCACTGTCGGCCATGGCGCGTTCATTTCGCCTGGAGTTGCAAGAATTCGGCATCAAGGTCAGCGAGATCGCGCCTGGCATGGTGGACACCGATATTCGCGCCAGCAGTGATCACCCGGTGGTGATTGCTGCCATTCAAAATAGAAAATTTTCACCCTTGAGCCCTGCGGAGGTGGCCTCTGCCGTTTTGTTTGCCCTTCAATCCCCTCCCAACCTGTGCCCCGACCTGATTGAGTTAAGACCACAGGGTTCTGTCTGATCACCATTTCAAAAAGGAGTTAACCATGGCACGTCCATCTGCATCTGTATCCAAATCAGCCGCATCAAAATCCGAAAAGACAAAGACCAAGTCTGTGCCGGCGAAGCTTGCCAAGGTGACCAAGGCCATTAAAAGCCCCACCAAAGGTTCGCCAGCCCAACCCACCAAGAGCGGTAAATCCAAAACCACAAAGGCCGCCATCAAACCCTTGAAGGTAGCCAAAACCACGCGCTGGACAGCGCAAGACTTCATGGTTCAGCACCTGAAAAGTGGCAAATTCAAAACAGGGCTTCGCAGCTACGCCGCTTATCGTGATTTAGGTGTGCACCAAGCCACTGACGGCGTGGTGCAAGCCCATGTGATTCGGCTGCTGGGCGCTTGCGATCCAGATGTGGTCTCGATTCGACATCTGCATGGCGTCCAATTTCAGTTTTTGTACATGCTCAAAGGATGGATGATCGGCGAATACAACGGACGCCGCGTCAAAATGGAAGAGGGTTCGTGCTGGATACAACCCAACTCCATACCGCACACCGTGTTGGACTACTCTGAAAATTGCGAAATGATCGAATTGATTTTGCCCGGCGACTTTAAAACCGTTGAGCTTTGATTTTTTAGCAACACTTGGAACAACCCCCAAGTGTTTTCCTAATCTTGTCCAAGGGAGTGATTCCCCATGGCGGCTTCAATAACCAAGGGTTTCAGTGACCATGCGCGATGGTTTCACCGCCATCCACCACCAGGGTCACGCCCGTGATGAAACTGGCTTCATCTGAATGCAAAAACAAAGCGGCATGGGCCACGTCCCAACCCGTGCCTTGCTTGCCTTTGAGGGGAATGCGCCGATCGCGATCCGCCACCACGTCCTCTCTTTTGTGACCTTTGGCCACCCTGTTTTCAATGGCCATGGGCGTGTTCATCAAACCGGGCAAGATGGCATTCACGCGGACACCATATTTCGCATTGCCAGCGGCCATGTTTTCCGTCATCGCATTCAGCGCCGCCTTCATGGTTTTGTAACCCAGCAAGGGGTAAGCTTGAATGGAAGCCACTGAAGAAATGCTCACAATGGATCCATGGCCTTGCGCTCGCATATAGGGCAGTGCGTGTTTGGCTGCAAACCAAGCACTTTTCACATTGACCGCAAAACTCGCGTCAAAAGAAGACTCGGTCAACACATCAGCGGTTGCGTCCCCCACTGACAAGCTCGCACCAATGTTGTTGTGCACGATGTCAATCCGATGGTGTTCGCGGTGCACGGCGGCCAGCAGCGACTGAACTTCATGCTCATGGGTCTGGTCGACTTGCATGGCTTGTGCCGAACCTCCCGCAGCCACAATCATCTCAACGGTTTCTTGCGCAGATGTCAAATCGCGGTCGACCACCACCACTTGAGCCCCCTCTCGGGCCAGAACCAAACTGGTCGCACGCCCATTGCCAATGGTCAATCCAGGCGTTTGTCCGCCGCCAAAAACCACCGCCAATTTGTTGGCCACACGAATGCCCATGTCGTCTCCTGATGTTGGATTAAATTGGTGCTGCAAGCAGCGTTTTCACAAGCCCCGTGTCTGCAATGACCCACGCCCTTTTCAAGCGAAGCGCATGTTCATGGCGGTGACAAACAAAGTCATATCTCCCCACACTGAAAGTTCGGGTCTCACCCTCTAAATTGGTTTGAAACAAGCTGTAGCCCGCTTGAAAATGCAAAGACCCTGGTTCAGCGCTCAAAATTTGCGGCATGCCAATGATGTGCCGCGCCCAATGAAAATTGTGCTCGTTGACATTGCGGTAAGACTGAATGCGATCACTGAGCATGGCACGGTTATCACACCAAATCAGGGGCGCGGGCAAGCCCAGCTCTTCATTTTCACGTGAATAGACTTTGTACTCCGCCTGCGGATCAAACAACTCGACCCAATCTTCCAGTCGGTCTTGGTCCAGCAACATGCCATATTGGGACAGAAATGACATCGCTTCCCAGGTGAATTGGGGCGTCATCGGATTCCCCCTTCGGGTTCCATGCCCATCAACTCCGACCAGTAAGACCAAAACCCTCGAATGGGCGTCTCCGTGACGCGGTGTTCCAGATCTCGAATGGGGCCCAAGCCACCCATTTGAACCAGGCTGTGGCTGGCTGTCTCACGGCGAGTGGCTTTTTGCACAATTTCAATGGCCTCACCATCCTCCATGCTGACCAAGCCAGCGGGCCCGACCAGGTTGGCGCTGATCAAGCGGTGACGCGTCATGTCTGGGGTGTCATCTTCATAACCAAACAAGGTTTGAAAAATTTCATGCGCACCCACGCCTTTGGGCCTGATTTGACGGCTGCTCAAACTGTTGTTGATCTGAATGATGATGGCATTGGGAAAAAACGTGGGTGTCGCCAAGTTCAAACCATCCGCAAACTCATGGCGATATGCCAATATTTTTTGATCAGATAACCGCATTCGGTCCAGCTCAACGCCGCTGATGCCTGCATAGGCCTCTTGCGCTTGGCTTTGGGTGTCTGATTGGCTGTATGCATAGTTCATGTTGTGGCGATGCCGCTCATCCATGCGCACCCCGCCTTTTTGGGTCGCGCGATCAACGCCATAGGTGACAAAAAATTCGTGCAACAAACTGGCGTGGTAGGTGTCGCGTAAGTTTTCAGCGTAGAGCTTCCAATTGCCTTCAATCAACTGGCGCGTATAGCCCAAAATTTTGATGGGTTTGTGCATGAAGCGCTTGATCATGCCTGTGCCGAACTCGCCCAGGTAAGACTCAATGGGCTCAGCATCTTCAGAAAAAGTACCAAACAACACCCCGTGGTAATTGGCCAGCCGCAGCGCTTTGGGGTGGTGCGCCTGCATGTCAAAGTCCGCAGGCATTCCACCCTGGCCTTGCAGCCCTCGGCGAAATGGAACGCCGATCAACTCGCCCTTCTTGGAATAGCACCAACGGTGATAGATACAAACATGATCGGTTGTACAGTGGCCGGACACCTCTCTAACAATTTGCGCACCCCTGTGGCTGCACCGGTTCACAAATGCGTGCAACTGTCCATCGTCATTGCGCGACACCACCACAGGTGTGTCGCCAACCCAGGTTGTCCGAAAATCGCCGGGATTGGGCACCTCGGCTTCAAATGCCAGGTAACTCCAGCAGTTACCGCGAAATACACGCTCCATTTCCAGTTGATACAACTCGGGGTCGTGGTAAACCGCATAGGGCACCCGTGAGTAATCATTGCGGGGCCAATCAATTCGCATGGCGTTCTCCATCAAAAAGCAAACCGCGGCTCAGGCAAACCTGTGACACCCGGTTCTAAGCACAGCACATGACCAGCCCAGGGTTGTTCTTGCCTTTGCGCTGGGCTCAAGTGCATGCGAGCCGTGGTGATGAACAAAGTGCGCAAATCATGGCCACCAAACATCACCGATGTGGGTTGTTGTACGGGCAAATCAATCACATTGATGTGTTCTCCACGGGGGTCCACATGATGCAGCTCAGAACGATTGAAAAGGGCACACCAAACCCCACCTTGAGAGTCCACCGTCAAACCATCTGGGCCGCCCACGCCTGGTTTGAACTGCACAAAAACCCTGCGATTGGAAATGTCACCACGTTCCAAATCACTGTCGTAGGCGTAAATGCAAGCAGCCGGGGTGTCTGCAAAATACATGGTGCGGTTATCTGGACTCCAAGCAATGCCGTTGGCAATCGTCACCCCACTGGAATCCATTTGGCTGATGCGCTGCAACCCATCCATTTTGTACAGCGATCCAATGGCGCGCTCCGTGCGGCGGTCCATGGTGCCGCACCAAAAGCGCCCCAAGCGGTCGCATTTGCCGTCATTGAATCGTGTTTCGCCCAAAGCCAGACCAGGCACATCCAACCATTGAACCGCCCCATCATGGGGTTGAAAAATCGCAGGCCCATGGCGAAACATCAGCAGCAAGCTGCCGTCAGGTCGCAATGCCATTGAGCCGGGGTACTTGGGCAACTTCCATTGGTGCAGCAACTGGCCCTGTCCATTGGCACAAAACAAATGGGGATCGTCCACATCGAACCACCACAAACATTGGCTGATGGGACACCACAAAGGCCCTTCACCCAAGCCGTTGCCGCAATCCATCCAACTTCGCAAGTTCATGCCAGACAGCCCGCGCTCAAGTCTTGGCCTTGACTTCCACGCCCATGGATTGCTCGATCACTCGGATGACGTTGGTGAAATCTTTGTCACCCCCAAAATCGTCGTTGGTGCGCTTCCAAATCTCACGCACAGCTGTGGCAACAGGCATGGACACACCCAAGGCTTGACTTTCTTCAAGGCACAAACGCACGTCCTTGTACATCAGGGCTGTGGTGAAACCATAATCAAATTTGCGCGGCAAGATGGAGCGCGGGAACTTATCGCGGCTGGCCGTGCTCATCCCACTGCCCGCGTTGATCACATCGATCATGATGCTGGGGTCAAGGCCAGCTTTGACCCCCATGCCAACGGCTTCTGAGGTAATGGCCATGGCCGCAGCAGATAAGAGGTTGTTGGCCAGCTTCATGGTTTGTGCCATGCCAGGTTTGTCACCAATAAAAAACATTTTCCCAATGTTTTTGAGCACAGGTGTCAAGCGTTCGTAAGTGGCCTGTTGGCCCGACACCATCACCGCCAAAGTACCGGCGATGGCACCACCTCGCCCTCCTGAGACAGGGGAGTCCACAAACTCGATGCCTTTGGCCGCCAAAGCCGCATGCACCCATTGGGCCATGCCAGATCCGGTGGTGGACAGGTCCACCACGGTCTTGACTTTGGTACCGTGGATCAAGCCCTTTTCGCCGGTGGTGACCTCTTTCACGATATCGGGTGTGGGCAGTGATATGAGCACCGTGTCTACCGCATCACCCACGGCTTGAACAGACGCAACCACCTGGGCACCTTTTTGTGCCAAGGCCTGCGCCACCGCTGCATTGACGTCAAAAACCGTGAGGCTGTAGCCATCTTTCAATAAGCGCTCGGCCATCGGTGTGCCCATGGCCCCCAATCCTATGAAACCCACATGCTTGCTCATCATTCATCTCCTTAAATTTAGCCTTGTGTTTGATCAACAAACCTTGCGTGATCAACTGATCGCGGATATTAACGGCATGTTGAAGGATGCTGTGTGCATCAGAAAAAAATGCACGCGGATACCGATCAACCCTAGAAATGAAAGCCATGTCAGCGCGGGTATTCCCTAGGAAAAACACACAGCCTCCTGCGCTTTGCACCTTCAAGACAGACAAACACCTGCCCACTGCATATACTTCTTTGCAAATGCCTCACCGACTTGTTGTGTCACCCCAACCACCCCCGCCCACTGCACCGAGCAGCCGCACCATTCCAGCCTTGATTGCAGAGATGGCGATGCGCTTTCCCGACCGCGAAGCATTGATCGGCGGCCAACAGCGACTGAGCTACGCGCAATTGGCAATTGCGGTCGATGCCATGGCTGCGAGTTTGCTGCGACACGGCGTCGGCAAAGGTGACAAGGTGGCCATCCTGATGGGCAACCGCATTGAGTGGATCGTTGCCGACTTTGCCATCTGCTCGATTGGCGCGATCATGGTCGGCGTGAACACCTGGGTCACGGCCAGAGAGTTGGCCTATGTGCTCAGCCACAGCGAAGCATGTTTGCTCATCACCACAGGTCAATTTCTCAAACAAGACTACCGCCAAATGCTGGCCCACATTCGCAGCACCGGTGAGCCCTTGCCGGCCTTAAAAGGTCTGCTGATCGTGGCCCAAACTGCTGGTGACCATGAATGGGCATGGAGCGACTGGATGCAAGCCCCCGACAGCAGTGAATTGGCTGTTTTGGCCCAAGCCAAGCGAGATGTTGCCCCCAGCGATGATGCATACATTTTGTACACATCTGGGTCCACGGCCAACCCCAAGGGTGTGGTGTTGCAACACTACGCATTGATTGAAAACATGTGGCAAATTGGTCAACGCCAACATGTCACAGAGCAAGACAAGTTGTGGTTGGCTGTCTCCTTGTTTTGGGGCTTGGGCTGTGAGAACGCGCTGTTCAATTTATTCACCCATGGTGGCTGCATCGTTTTGCAAGAGCACTTCGACCCGGTTCATGCCTTTGAGTTGATTGAATCTGAACGCTGCACTTTGTTTTATGGCACGCCCAACATGGCCGAGGCCTTGCTCAATCACCCAGCCTTTCATGCCGATCGGTTTCAGTCATTGCGTGGGGGTGCAACCATTGGAACCCCTTTGCAAATTCAACGCTTGGTGGACGTGGGCTTGCGTGACATTTGCAATATTTACGGCCTGACTGAAACCTACGGCAATTGCTCTGTCACCGATGCCAACGACCCGTTGCCCCTGCGCTTGAACAGCGTCGGTCAACCCCTGAAAGGTGTTCAAGCGCGCATTGTTGACCCCGCCACCGACTTAGACTGCCCTGTGGGCGAGGTCGGAGAAATTCGGGTCAAAGGATATGTGATGCGCGAATACCTGAAAGACCCGGAGCGCACCCGCGAAGCCTTCGATGCACACGGCTTCTTTAAAACGGGCGACTTGGGATTGGTCAACGAAACGGGTCATATTTTCTTTCGGGGTCGGATCAAAGAGATGATCAAGTCAGGTGGCATGAACGTATCACCCGTGGAGGTGGAAGAGGCTTTGATGCGGCGGCCCGAGGTTCTGGCAGCTTACTGCGTGCCTTTGAAAACCGATGACTTTGATGAGGTTTTTGGGGCCGTCTTGGTTCCCAGGGGAGAGATGCAAATCGACTTGGATGTCATTCGGGCACACTGCCAAAGCGAACTGTCCCGCTACAAACGACCCCAATCCTTTTTGGTTGTCCCAGAAAAAGACCTGCCCTTGACCAACACCGGCAAAGTCAAGAAAAACGAAATGCAGGCCTTGTTTGCCCGCGAAAAACTGACCCAACCCATTCAATAAAGGAGATGCCATGAGCCAATATCCAGATTATGAAATTTATGCCATCAAATATGCCCACCACATGCGCCAGTCCCCCGATAATTTTTTGGGGGGTGACAGCCACGATGTGCCCATGCCACTGGACTATTTCGTCTGGGTGATTCGCAACCAAAAAAAGGTTTGGGTGGTGGACACCGGTTTTTCCAAAGAAATGGCGCAACAGCGCGGCAGAGACTTTTTGCGTTGCCCTTCCGAAGGTTTGACAATGCTCAACATTGATCCGGCCACTGTGGAGGACGTGATCATCACCCACATGCACTATGACCATGCAGGCAACAACCACTTGTTTCAACGCGCCCGTTATCACCTTCAAGACAAAGAGATGATTTATGCCACCGGGCGGTGCATGTGCCACAAAGTGATGCGTTTCCCCTTTGATGTGCAAGATGTCACCGCCATGGTGCAACGGGTTTACGAAGATCGGACCTGCTTTCACGATGGAGACGAAGAAATTGCCCCGGGCCTGAGCCTGCACCATGTGGGTGGACACACCATGGGCCTGCAAGTGGTTCGGGTACATACCCAACGGGGTTGGGTGGTGTTGGCCTCCGACGCAAGCCACTTTTACGCCAACATGGAACAAGAGCGCCCTTTTCCATTGGTCTACAACGTGGGCGACATGATGCAAGGCTATCAGCGGGCCTACGCACTGGCCAGCTCTGCCGAGCACGTGATCCCGGGCCACGACCCGCTGGTCCTGCACCGCTACCCCAGCCCGTCTGATGCCCTCAAGGGCATTGTGGCCCGGCTCGATGTGGCACCCATTCACACTTAATCATCCGCACTGATTTTCATCTTTAAAGGAAGCTACACATGGCTGCATTTCCAGACGAGGCTTGGTTCAAAGACTACCAGGCCAGGGTCAACCAGGACAAAGAACTCTCCGTCATTGGGAATTGGTTCTCCACCCGTTTCTCCATCACCATTGATCAGGCACGCAGGGTATTGGTCGTTGACAAGGGTCAAATCACCCAAGTGATCATGGCTCCCAAATTCGACAGTCGACCCGCCTTTGGCTTTCAAGCGCCCATGTCCATCTGGGCCAAATTTTTAACCCCCAATCCACCACCGCTTTACAACGACTTTTTTGCCATGCTCATGCGTGTGCCAGAGTTTGTGCTGGAAGGCGATGGCCTGGTGGCCATGCAAAATGCCCGCGCCCTGCAGCGCTTGATGAACCTGATGAGAAAGGAAGCCGCATGAGCCGCATCGAACCGATCACTGGCCGTTATGTGAATGTGGATGTGAACGGAGAGCCACACCGCATTTTTTATGAAGAAGCCGGTCAAGGCACACCATTGATTTGCCTGCACACCGCTGGAGCCGATTCGCGCCAATGGCGTCATTTGCTCAATGATCCCGAAGTCACCAACCGTTTTCGCGTGCTGGCCTTTGACCTGCCCTACCATGGTCGATCCACCCCACCCGACCAATGGTGGCTGCGCAAGTACCAATTGACGGCCCAGGGTTATGCCGACGTGATCCGCGCCTTTTGGCAAGCGCTGGACCTGGTTAAACCGGTGGTGATGGGCTGCTCCATGGGCGGCGCCATCGTGCTCAAAGTTGCCGTGGATTACCAAAAAGAGCTGACAGGCATTGTGGGCTTGGAATCCGCCGCATTTGCGCCCGGTCGGTACAACGAGTTTTTACACCACCCTGCCATCCACGGCGGCGAGCTTTGCGCCAGCTACACCATGGGGCTGTGTGCCCCCACGACACCCGAATCAAATAAGCGTGAAAACTGGTGGTACTACGCGCAAGGCGGCCCTGGCGTCTATGCCGGCGATGTGTACTTTTACAGCTTTGACTGGGATGGCCGAGAGTCCATTAAAACCATTGACACCCAACACTGCAAAGTGTCATTGCTGACCGGTGAATACGACTACTCAGCCACGCCAGCCATGTCTGAGGAAGTGGCGGCATCGATCGCGGGATCGCGCTACACCTTGATGAAAGGCATGGGCCACTTCCCCATGGTCGAAGACTACCCTGGCCTCAAGCGCTACCTGATGCCAGAACTCCAAGGGATGTTGGCCTAAGACAACTTCAAGCCCACAGCCCCGAGCGTCTGGCGACTGGCCAAGGCGTCCTGGGCTTGTGCGGCTTGACCAAACTCAAAGTAGTCTGGCTCAGGCAAACGCACCACACCGCGCAGCAATTGATCGAAAAAGTCGGCGCTGCGCAAGCGCAATTGCTCGGTGGTTTTGTTGTAGGTGAACACCGACGGGCTGGTCAGGTGCAAAGAGCCCATTCGGTTGAGTCTGAAAATATCGAATGGCGGTATTTCCCCAGCTGGGGTGCCAAAGCTCACCAAGGTACCTGATGGCGCCAAACACAGCAATGATTTTTCAAACATCTCACCACCAATGCCATCGTAAACCGCATGGACGCCTTGCCCTTGCGTGAGCTTGCGAACTTGCTCGACCATGTCGACATCGGTGCTGAGAACCACTTCAGCGCAACCCACCTGTTTGGCGGTGGCGATTTTTTGGGCGGATCCCACGGTGCCAATCACGCGCGCACCTAAATGCACAGCCCATTGGGTCAAAATTTGCCCCACTCCACCCGCTGCGGCATGGACCAACACCGTGCAACCTGGCTGAACCTTGTAGGAGTCATGCACCAGGTATTGGGCGGTCAAACCACGATTGAGATTGATGCCCACCAAAGGCAAAGACAAGCCCTCTGGCACCGCGACCAATCGCGCCACCGGCAACACCCGAAACTGCGTGTAAGCCCCAGGTGCATGTAAGTAAGCCACGCGATCGCCCGCTTTGAACTCGCTCACACCCGAACCCACGCGAACCACCACGCCAGAGGCCTCAATGCCCAAGCCCGCTGGAAGTTGTGCCACCGGATAGCGGCCACTGCGGTGCTGAATATCGATGTAATTGACACCAATGCCCACGTGCTGGATCAATGCCTCATTGGCTTGGGGCTCTGGGCAGTCTTGGTCTTGATAGGTGAGCACCTCAGTGCCACCCGCATGGTGAAACAATACCGTCTGGGTAGATTGGGCCATGGGGAAAACTCCAAATTCCGTGTTCAGTTGAATACCAAAAAGACAAAAAAACACCCGGCAAAAGCCGGGTGTTTGATGGTGCGCTATCGCATCATTGCTTGGGCCAAATGGCAGGCGCCACCGCCATCTCAGGTGGGAACACCACCACAGGTTGACCGTTTTGCCATTGGGTGATGGTCAATTTGCTGCCCACGCGACGACCGTTGTCATCAAACTTGATGCGACCGCCCGGGAAATACTTGGCGGGTCCATCGGTGATGTCCATGCGGCGAATGGCTGCTGCCACGGCTTTGCGGTCAGCGGACTTGGCCATTTCCATGGCTTCCTTGAAGATCCACATGTCGCCATATGAAGACATGGGGTCTTGGGGAATCCAAGGCTCACCTTTGCGACGCTTGAATTCAGCAACGATTTGCTCATGCCCTTTGCCAGCGGAGTTGGCGGTGATGTTGAGCACGCCCTCCAGGGTGTCCTTGCCCAAGAGCGTCAGCATTTCAGGCGCGTCGACGGCACCACTGTTGGCCACAATCGGCAAGCGCCCTTTGCCCAAACCCACTTCGTTGATTTTCTCAAGCGTGAGCTTGAAGTCTGGCAAGGCGGTGGCCAAGTCCAGCAACAAATCGGGGCGGGTGGAACGCACTTTTTGAATCATGGAGCTGGCATCTGACAGCGGCGGGGTGAAAATTTCATCCACCACCAACTTCAGGCCCAGTTTCTCCAAGCCACCTTCACGCATGGGCTTGGCAAACGCCGTGGGGGAAGCCGTGTTGTCGCTGACGATGCCCACGGTTTTGATGGGCTTGCCAGCCAATTTGGACAATTCCAGCAATGCAGGAACCGCTGCATTGGACATTTGTCCCGCCGTGATGGAGGTTTGGAAAATGTACTTAAACCCACGCGCAGTGATGCTGTCCGCAAACGACAGGGTCAACATGGGCAGCTCGGCGCGTTCCGTCACCTCGGTGATGGCCAAGGTGAAAGAGGACAGCCAAGAACCCGTGGCACCCGTCAGATCGGGCTCTTGGGACAACATGCGTTGCGCCGCATTTTTGGCCTTCTCCACTGAATCGCCAGCATCGATCGTGACCAAACGCATGCGGGCGCCGCCCAGGGCTTTGATACCACCAGCGTTATTGATGTCTTCAATCGCCATTTCAGCGCCTTTGCGCATCATGTCGCCATTGCGCGCCCAAGGGCCAGACAAGGGGGCAATCAAGGCGACCTTGACCTCCTTGGGTTGTGCCAAGGCTGGCACAACGGTGCCCATGCCCATGACAGCGGCGGCGGCGGCAGCCACAGCGACCCATTTACGCTTAGAAAGATGAACCATACTGACACTCCTCTTGGTTGTGAACACTGACATTACATTCCCAAATAAATTTCTTTGACATGCGGGTCTTCCATCAAGACGCTGGGGACGCCTTCGAGGGCAATGCGCCCAGTTTGGAGCACATACCCATGGTCGCAAGAGCTCAAAGCCTCTGCCACTCGCTGCTCGACCAACAAAATCGCCACATTGGTGTTGGCGTGAATTTCTTCGATGCGCTCGAAAATCATGTCGGTGATTTTGGGCGCCAAGCCCATGGATGGCTCATCGAGCATGATCAACTTGGGTGAAGACATCATGCCCCGGGCAATCGCCACCATTTGTTGCTCGCCACCCGACAAGGTGCCAGCCAATTGGTTTTTTCGGGTGGACAAAATCGGAAACAGGCTGTACATCTGATCCAAGTTTTTTGCCCAATCCGCTTGGCCCTTGTCGGTTTGTGCACCCATCTCTAAATTTTCAAAAACCGTCAGTTCTTTGAAAACTTGTCGCCCCTCTGGCACGTGGGCAATGCCCATGTGCGGGCGGCGTGCCGGTGGAATGGCCATCAAATCTTGCCCAAACCAAGTGATCTTGCCACTTTGGGGGGTGACGGTGCCTGAAATCGATTTGAACAAGGTGCTTTTTCCAGCGCCATTGGGGCCCACAATGGCCACAAATTGCCCTTCACCCACACTCAACGATACATCGGCGAGGGCTTGAAGGCCACCATACGAGGTGCTCAGGTGTTCAATGCTTAGCATGGTCCATCCACTTTTTACCCAAATAAGCTTCGATCACCGAAGGATCTTTGGTGACCTCCATGGGCTTGCCCACGGCCAACACGGACCCATGGTCCAACACCACAAAACGATCGGCAATGCGCACCATGGCCTGCATGGTGTGCTCAATGATGACAATGGTTTGGCCTTCATTGGCCAAGCGGCGAATCACCGCCAACATGGTCTCGACTTCTTCGGCACCCAAACCCGCCAAGGTTTCGTCCATCAGCAACAACTTGGGTTTGCCAGCCAACACACGGGCCAATTCCATCAAACGCAACTCTAAGCTGTTCAAGCTGCCGGCCACCACATTGGCATGCTCCAGCATGCCCACGCGTTCAAGGGCCTCGCGCGCTTGAGAAACCGCTAACTCGTCGTTGTCGGGCTGGGAGACAAAAGCACCCACCACCACATTTTGCATCACCGATAGGCGCGGAAATGGACGCACCACCTGGAAAGTGCGGCCCACACCCTCGCGACAGACTTGGTTGGGCTTGAGGCCCACCAACTCTTTGCCTTGGAACTGAACCGAGCCCTCATTGGCGCTGATAAAACCATTGAGCAAGTTGAACAAGGTGGTCTTGCCAGCACCGTTGGGGCCGAT
Organism: Bordetella parapertussis; assembly: GCA_945901665.1. The sequence goes on from CAMDLJ010000001.1 coordinate 49,565, forward strand.
GATGCCCAAGACCTCACCCCGATACACATCAAACGAGACGTCGGAGACGGCCTTGAGACCGCCAAAAGAGCGTGACAAATGACTCACCTTCAACGCGATGTCTTGACTGACCGCAGGTCGGGTCACGGCCTCATCCACCGGGGGCACATGGATGACACGGCGGCTGTCGCCCGCATCTGCACCGCCTTTGCGACCCACGATGGCGTCACGGATGCGGGGAAAAATACCCTCAGGGGCATACAAGATCATGGCGATGATGGCCACACCAAACACCACGCCATGAATGCCATGAATTTCGTTGCCCAATTCGGCGTGCAATATTTCCGACAGGGGAATCAGCACCAATGCGCCCAACACCGGCCCCCACAGGGTGGCGACCCCGCCAAACAAAGCCATGATCATGGCTTGGGCAGAAGCCAGCATGCCAAACACCGAAGGTGGCGTGACCACAATCAACACCACAGCGTAGTAGCCGCCTGCCGCCGCTGCAACGGCGCCAGA
>CAMDLJ010000002.1 GCA_945901665.1 Bordetella parapertussis
TTCAAACGAGGTTTGCGCAACCAATTCATTCAAAACGTCAGGCCCGTCCAAGCCCATCCCCAGCAGATGGTTGGCGAAGCATTCACTTTGCGCTACATCCCCGCGCGTGAAGATCTCAATCCGATCAGTGTTTTTTTAGACCACGCACACCCCCAGCGTGCAGCCGTTGAAACCTGTCCGCCCGGCGCGGTCTTGGTCATCGACAGCCGCAAAGATGCGCGCGCTGCATCGGCCGGCGGCATCTTGGTGTCGCGCTTGATGAAACGCGGCGTCGCAGGTGTGGTCACCGACGGCGGCTTTCGCGATTCACCCGAAATCGCCCAAATGGCCATCCCGGCCTACCACTCGCGACCGAGCGCACCCACCAACCTGACACTGCACCAAGCGATTGACATGAACTTGCCCATTGCCTGTGGTGATGTAGCGGTGTTCCCAGGTGATGTGGTGGTGGGAGACGCCGAAGGCGTGGTCGTGTTACCGAGCGAAATGGCCGAAGAGCTGTCGATGGAGGCCGTTGAAATGACAGCCTTTGAAGACTTTGTCAGCGAGCGGGTGATGGCCGGCCAGTCCATCTTGGGCCTTTATCCCCCAACAGACGACAGCAACCGAATGGCCTTTGAGGCATGGCGAAGCGAAAACCATCGCTGAGCGCCGCCAACGCGGCCCTCACTGCACCTGGTGCAACAACGGCGCACCGCTGAGTGTGCGGCGCGTGTTTTCGATGGCCACGGACAAAGCCCGCTGAAACATGTCTTGGGTGAGCCATGCCATGTGCGGCGTGGCCAGCACATCATCCCGCTTGAGCAGTGGGTGGTCTGCTGGCAAAGGCTCTTGTGCAAACACATCCAAGCACGCCAATGAAAGTTGGCCTTGTTCTAGCGCATGGATCAAAGCAGACTCGTCCACCAATTCCCCGCGCGCGGTATTGACCAAGATGGCCCCACGCTTGAAGCATGCAAAGCGTTGTGCATTGAACATCGATTGCGTTTCAGGCGTCAAAGGGATGTGCAAACTGACCACATCGCTTTGCGCCAGCAAATCGTTCAAAGTCAAGTGAGGATAAGTCCATTCGGGTCCAGGCTGGCGGCTGTGGCCGATGACCTTGACGCCCATCGCGTGCAACCATGGCGCCAAAATGCGCGGCACATGGCCCGTTCCCACCAGGCCCACCGTTTTACCCCCGAGCTCAAACAACTGGGCTTGCTGGAATTCAGGGATGGCCCATTGACCTTGCCGCAACTGACCCGCGATATGCCCCATGCGCCGGGCCGCCATGAGCATCAAACCCAAACCCATCTCTGCCACGGCGCGGCTGTTGACCCCCGGCATGTTGCACACCGACACCCCATGTTGAGCGGCGCTTGGCAGGTCAATCGTGTTCACACCCACACCGATTTTTTGCACCAAGCGCAACGCAGGATTGGCTTTCATGCGTTCGGATGTGACGGGTTGCAACACATGCCACAGCACCTGGGTGCCTGGCCAATGCTGGGCAAAGGCTTGGTCATCGCTTTCTGGACAACACACCACTTGCCAATCGCTGGGCACTTGCGTTTTCAGCCACGCCATCAATTCGGGGCTGGCATTGAAATGGAACAACACTTTCATGGGGTCAAGGCTTGGCCAGCCAAGGAAACAAATGGGGTCGAGGGTAGGCCAGGCAGCGGTCCAGGTCTTGCTCAATGCGCAAGCCTTCATTCCATTTGGCCATGCGCTCTGAGCGCGAAAAACTGCCCACTTTGAGTTGCGCAACGCCCCAGCCCACGGCCATGTGCACGATGCTCACGTCCTCGGTCTCTCCTGAACGCGCAGAAATAATGCCGTCCATGTGAAGTTGTTGGGTCACCTCGAAGGCTTGCTTGGTTTCGCTGACGGTACCCACCTGATTGGGTTTGATCAGCACGGCATTGCACGCCCCCAGGCGGGCACGCGCTTCAATGCGGGGCGCATGGGTGACAAAGAAATCATCGCCAATGATTTGCAAGCGGTGGCCCAACACCTGCGTCATCGCGCACATGCCTTCGATGTCATCCTCTGCAAAGCCGTCCTCCATCGAAATGATGGGGTAATCGTGGGCCCAGCGGGTGTAGAGGTCCAGCAACTGATCGCGGTCGAAGTGCCGGTTTTCACTGCGCCAGTGGTACACACCGTTGTCGTGGTACTGGGTAGAGGCCAAGTCCAAACCAATCGACACATCGCGCCCAGGCTGAAAGCCGGCCGACTCAATCGCTTTGACCAAGGCCTCGATGGCACCCTCATTGGAGCCAAATTGGGGCCAAAACCCACCTTCGTCGGCCACACCCAAATTTTTGCCTTGCTGGGTCAATGCCTTGCCCGCCGCATGGTAGACCTCGGCCACCCACTCCAACGACTGGGTGAAGCTGCTGGCCCCGTTGGGAATGGCCAAAAAATCTTGCAAATCCACGCTGCCTTTGGCATGGGCCCCGCCACCAAAAATTTGGATTTCTGGCAAGGGCAGCCCCACCTCATCGGTGCCCGACAAATAGCGCCACAAAGGCAAATCGGCCTGGCGGCTGGCAGCCCACAAACACGCCAAGGAAACGGCCGTCGTGCTGTTGCCACCCACCCGTGATTTATCTGGGGTGCCATCGGCGCGGCAAATGGCTGCATCGATGCCCACTTGATCCTGGATATCCATCCCCATCAAGGCTGGCGCAATCACTTCATGGACCGCGTTCACGGCAAGGTCGACACCCAAACCCTTGAGTCGCGTGCCACCATCGCGCAGCTCTTTGGCTTCACCCGCGCCCGTGGAAGCGCCGGCCGGCGCAATCGCACGCCCCGTCACACCGGTGGTCAAGCGAACCTCTGCCTCTATGGTGGGGCATCCACGCGAGTCCCATACCGAGCGAGCTCGAACAGACTGAATCTGACTCATATCGACAATGCTTTCAATGTCATTTCCAAAACTTGATCCAAATACAAAGGCGATTTTTGCAGGCCTTGCACGGCGACACCGCGCACAACCGCGTGCTGCGCGGGCGTTGTCAGATATTCCACTGGGGATTTTCCGTCCACGCGCGCCAGCAACAAAGCCGGCAACAACTGCGCGGTGCGCTTTTCAAACACAGATGCATTCTCCCAGCTCACCGCTGGCATATAGGCGCTCACCATTTGCTGGTAAGACTGGGCCAGCACGGATGCGAGCTGTGGCATCAATACCGCTTTGAGCAACAAGTGGTTCAGACAAAAAGCCAGGTCAAAGGCTGGGTCGCCGTACCAAGCGCATTCGGCATCTAAAAATACCGGCCCCTCGGGCCCACACAAAATGTTTTTGGGGCTGATGTCACCATGCACCAAAGCCCATCGGGTCTGGGCCGTTTGGTCACAGATGAATTTCAATCGGCTGGCCAATGCGGGGTGCTGTTGAGCAGTTGCCAACAGGTAGGGCTCCAAGCGCAAGGAAAAAAACTCCAGGTCGCTTTTGAATTTTTCTGCCAGATCAGGCTGTGCAGCTGTGTACCGATGCATCTGGCCTAAACATGCGCCCACTTTTTGCGCAAATCCCGGTTCAACCTGACCTTGTAACAAAAGGCTTTTCCAGACAGGGTGTTTCTGAGGCTCTAAATACGACATGAAGAACAAACCACTGTCCGCATCACGACCCAACATCGTTGGCACATTCTGGCCAAATCGCGGCCCAATCACTTGGTACCAAGCGTACTCGTAAGCGTTGCGCGACAAGGGTGCCTCCCATACAGCTGCGACCTTCAGTTGGCGCAATGCACGTTTGGCACAAATGCTGTGGCCAGCGTAATCAATGCGCCATATGTCTGAAGACACACCGCCCGTGAGTTGCACCATGGCTTGCACCGTTTGTCCTTGCGCCAAACCGAGTTTGGACATTGCGGCCAGTACCTCGCTGTTCATGGTCGGCGATCGCCATAAACAAGTTTCATCACCGGGCCAGCCAATCAGCCTCTGCCACCACGGGGTTTTGCAACACCCCAATGCCTTCAATCTCCACCTCGACCACGTCACCCGGCACCATGGGCCCAATGCCTTGTGGCGTGCCTGTGATGATGACATCCCCGGGTCGCAAGGTGATGGCTTGGCTGATGTAGGACACCAAATGGGCCACATCAAACACCAAGTCGGCAGTATTGCTGCTTTGCTTGACCACCCCATTGAGTCGCGTGGCAATGGCCAAGTTGCGGTGGTTCAAACCCGTGGCAATGACCGGCCCCAATGGACAAAAACTGTCAAAGCCTTTGCCAATGAGCAAGCACCCTGCCTCCATTTCTGCAAACTGAATCGGACGCTCGCTCACATCATTGGCGCAGGTGAACCCAAAAATATGCGCGTCCACATCTTCGCGTGCAATGCGCCTTCCACCTTTGCCAATGATCACGGCCAACTCGCACTCAAAGTCCACCCTTTGTCCCTCTGCGGGGTAAACAATCGGCTCGCCAGGGCCAATGGCAGCACTGTCGGGCTTCATGAAGGTGGCTGCGCGGGTGGGCAATGGATGACCGGTTTCTTTGGCATGGGCAGCGTAATTGAAACCCACCCCAAAAATGCGTGGGCGCTCGACCGGGCACAGCAATCGCATGTGCTGGTTATCGTCGATTTGATCGGTGTGGACCACTGCCTCAAACGGCACACCGCTCAATCGGCGCCATTGGGTGGGCGAAATTTGCTGTCCGTAATGGATGTCGTTGCCAATGGCATAGCGCGCAATGATCATGGGTTGTCCTTTCAAGCGCTGAAGCAAAGATGGTCGGGGGCCTCAATGGGCGTTGGGCGATTCAAACAAGGCTTGTGTGATGTGGTCGTCACTGGGATTGCCATCACAGACCAAAAATCTGGCACCCAAATTCAAAGGGGCGCCGCCAGGCTCGATGTGCAAGGCTTTGTCCAAACAAGGATTGGCGGTCATCACGCCCCACGGACTGACGTACCAATCGTTGGCCGCTGATGCATGCCATGGGGCGATGGCCAGCGTGGCCACATGACCACCACCCACCGGCCCGGTGCAGGCGTACCAATCTGGATGGGGCGACCCTGCCGTTGCCTGCGAAAATCTGCTCTCACCGCCATGGATGGGCGACATGGATGCGCACACGCGGGCATTGAACCAAGCGTGGCGCGTGGGTCCGATGCTGACAGGGTGGGTGGGTGCCGACAAACTAGAGGAGATTTCCAACTGAAATGCTTGGTGTTGCGGCAAGTGGCGCACACGGGTACAACGGGTTTCGGTGAGGACATGCCGACCCTCAGGCGCCCCCCATTCACGCGGTCCACGCCACTGCAGTTGCTGCGTCAGCTGCATCCCTTCGCCATCTGCTTGCCCATCGGATTGATCTTGCAGAATGCGCCCAGGCGCTCTGCCTTGAAACACATCATTGACATAAAAGTTATAGCTGTAGACCTCGGTGCGGTGGGCCGCAGGCACGTGCAAATTGACATGGTCTGCACCCACCCAAATCGAGTGGTGGTGGGGGTGGTCAGCAGGGCTTTCGCTGGTGACAGCAAAGCCCGCTGGCGTATAAACCGGAAACAAATAGGGGCGATATGCCCCTTGGGTCAAACCCAAAACGGGCTTGCCTTGCCAACACACCAAGCTGCGCTCGCCCGCAGCCCACGCCCCTTGCGGCAGCTCGATGTCTTCGTGACGAAGACCAAAACCCATCATCTGGCAGCCAAAATTCGCCCCACCATGGCTTTGGTTTCGGCGCTCTTGTTGCCAAATTCATCAAACAAGGGCCGCGCGGTCGAGAACCATTTGGCCGACTCGTCGGCTGATAGTTTGTGCACCGTGACTCCTGCTTTGACCAAATCGGCCAGCGCTTCATCGGTTTTGGCGCGGTTTTCTTTGCGCTGCTCAGCAAACACCTCTTTGGCACTTTGGCGCACCAGGGCTTGCAAGTCCGCCGGCAAACTGTCGAGCCATCGGGTATTGACCCGCACCGCCTTGGGCAAAAACCAGTGGTAGCTCAAGGTCAGGTGCTTGGCTTGCTCAAACCACTTGAAGCCCTTGATGGAAAAGAAGTCGGCTTCAACCGCATCGATCACACCTGTGGACAGGGCGGTGTACTGTTCCGCATAGGGCAAGGGCGTGGGGTTGGCACCCATGCGGCGCCAAAAGTCCACCCAAATTTTGATTTCTGGCACGCGGATTTTCAGGCCTTTGAGGCTGTCGAGATTTGTCACCGCCCGTTTGGAGAGGATGTGGCGAAAACCCACTTCGGCATACGCCACGAACTCCACGCCCGTTTTTTTACGGGCCACCGCAGAGACCTCTTCACCCAAGGGGCCTTGCAATATTTTGTCCACATGCGCCTCATCCTTGTAAATGAAACCCGGCGCACCACCCGTGGCTGCAATTTCCGGGGCGACCGACTCTTCGGTGTCAGGGCCACCCACCGTGCCTTGAATCGTGCCAATGCGGCTTTGCTCAATCAACTGGGTGTAGCTGCCCAACTGGCTGCCTGGGAAATGCTGCGCATCAATGCGCCCACCGCTTCGGGTGTTGAGTGTGTCGCACCACTTTTGCAACGCCAACGTCAAAGGCGCGCCAATGGCTTCTGAATGGGCCATTCGGAAAACGAATTTTTGTTGTCCCTGCGCAGGTCCCCATGCGAGGACGGGCAATGCACTGGCCCCCGCTTGGATCACTTGTCGGCGGCGCAGGCCTGGCGTGCGAGAGATGGGGTCATGGTTCATGGCATGTCTCCTGATGAGGTGGTTTTGGGGTCAAGGAAATCTGTGCAAACGATAGCATGATATTTGGCAAAATGTCCTCTAGGTGTTTTCCATAAATCACTTTTCAGCGTATTAAATTAATTATTTAATTTTAAATATCATCAATTATGCGTGCAACCGTTAGCGCAATTTTTATTTCAATCGCTATACTGCCCCCGGTGGCAACTTGCCACCCCACCCCAGCCGACCCCCGACAAGCAAACACCCTTGGTCACCATCAAAAACATTGCGCAACATCTGGGCGTGGCTGCGTCAACCGTGGCCCGCGCCCTGAGCCATGACCAGCGCATCAGCCCCGCGACCCGTGCCAAAGTGGCGCAGGCCGCACTCGATTTGGGCTATGTGGCGAACTCCGCTGCACGCCAAATGCGCAGCCAGCGCAGCCACATGGTGGGCTTGGTGATTCCAGACGTGCTCAATGCTTTTTACTCCACCGCAGCGCAAGCCATTTCACAAAGCTTTGACGAGGCCGGCTACCAAATGGTGCTGTGCATATCAGAGGACAAGCCAGAGGTAGAGATGCGCCAAGTGCGCAGTTTGGCCGAGGCGCGGGTGGACGGCATTGTGTGGGTGCCAACCCTCAAGCCCATGCCGCAAACCGTGACTTGGCTTGAGTCGATTGCCCACGCCCAGTTGATTCGCAAATGCCCCTTGCTGAAATCAGACTGGTTTGGCATCGATGATGAGGACACAACCCGACAAGCCACCCAGCATTTGCTGGGCTTGGGACACCGCCACATCGCCTACATCGGGGGGCCCAAGGCATTGAGCACGGGCAACGACCGCCTCCAAGGTTTCTTGCAAGCCATGCACGCGGCCCAAGCCCAAGTCGATCACAGCGCCGTGTTTTGCGATGCCCCCGACGCGGCCAGTGGCCAGCGCGTGATGGCCCAACTGTTGTTGCGCAATCCCCGACCCACGGCCGTGGTGATGTCCACCTCGCGCGGCACCGAAGGGGCTTTGGAGGCTTTGCGCCTGCAGGCCACATCTGTGCCAGCCGAATTGTCAGTGGTGGGCTTCAACGACTCGCCCGCCATCGCTTGGTGGGGTCCTGGCTTGACCACCATGCGCATGCCCGTGCGCGAAGTGGCCAGCGCCAGTGCCCAGCACTTGATCCGCCTTTTGGGGGCCAGCAAATCAGTGCTTGCCCCCGCATTGGGCATGGTCACCCAATACCCGCCCAGCTTGATCGTGCGAGGCTCGACCGCCGCCAAACCCACACAACCACCACGAAAGACCCTATGAACATGTTGCGCAGATCTTGGGTCATGGCCATGACCACCTTGGGGGGGTTGTGTGTGGCCATGTTGACGGCCACCGTTTTACTGACGGTACTGCAAGTGGTGTTTCGCTACCTGCTGGACAACCCGCTGTCTTGGTCAGAAGAGTTGGCGCGGTGGTTGTTTGTCTGGTCCATCTTTTTGGGCTGTGCCTTGTTGATCAGCCAGCACAAACACATGCGCATGGAATTTTTGATCAGCCGCGTCGGACCCGAGCGCATTCAACAGTTGAATTTACTCAGCCAAGTGGTGATGACCGCCGCCTGTTTGGCCATGTTGATTCATGGCTTGGACTTTTGCAGCCGGGTCACCGGCACCAGTGGATCGCTGGAGTGGCCTTCCAAGTACTTATACATGGCCGTCCCCGTTGGTGCCGCGATCTCGTTGCTGTGCCTGATGGGGCAAAACCCCATGGCGTGGCGCTTTCCAGGTGCCAGCCTGGTGGGCGTGTTGCTCGGTGCGGTTGTGTACCAAACCTTTTTGAGTGCCACACCATGGATCACCTTTGACTTGAGCGTTGGCTGGCTGCTCCACATCATCGCATTGGGCCTGATGTTTTTGGATGTGCCCATTGCTTATTGCTTGGTGTTTGCGGCTTATGCCTCCTTTGCCAAACAAGGCGACTTGATGATGCTGCCCATTTCACAAAGCTTGGCCAGCTCCGTCAATTCTTTTTTATTGCTGTCCATTCCATTTTTTATATTGGCGGCCCATGTGATGAATGCCAGCGGTATCACCCACCACTTGATCCGATTCGCCTCCGCATTGGTCGGGCATTTGCGGGGCGGCTTGGCGCAAGTCAATGTGGTCACCAATACTGTGATGGGTGGTTTGTCAGGCTCATCATTGGCCGTGGCAGTGGGCACAGCCAAAGTGTTGGTGCCGGAGATGGAAAAACGCGGCTACCCACGCCCCTTTGCAGCTGCCGTGACCAGTTGTGCATCGACCATCGACAACCTGATCCCGCCCAGCATTGGCATGATCATTTTTTCCGCAGCCGGTGCCGTATCTGTGGGTGCACTGTTCACCGCAGGCATCTTGCCGGGTTTGCTCATGGCACTGGCCTTGATGCTGACCGTGCACGTCCAAGCCAAACGGCGCGGTTTGGAGCCAAGCTCCGCACCCATGCCTTGGGCACAACGATTCATCGCTTTTCGCGATGCCATCCCTGCCCTGCTGGTCCCTTTGTTTGTGGTGCTGGGCATGCGTGGTGGCGCCTTCACCGCCTCCGAGGCCGGTGCGATCGCCGTGGTCTATGCCATCGTCATTGGGGTCTTGACCTACCGTGAATTGAAATGGCAACACTTGCCAGGAATTCTCAAAGAAGGCCTCACCGACACCGTGGCCATCATTGCCATTGTGGCGGCCTCGGCACCATTCGGTTGGGCTTTGGGGATTGAACGCATCCCCCAAAAAATTGCCCAATCCATGGCCTTTTTGGCCGACAACAAATGGCTTTTTTTGCTCGCCCTCAATGTTTTTTTGCTGCTGGTGGGATTGGCCATGGAGTACATCGCCTCGCTGGTGATCTTGGTGCCCATCTTGATGCCCATTGCCATGCTGGCAGGCATTGACCCGGTTCACTTGGGCATCATCATGGTGATGAATTTGGTCTTGGGGGCATTGACACCGCCGCTGGGGGTGCTGGTGTTTGCCACTGCCAACATTGCCAAAGTCAAAATCAATGAGGTTTACAAGGAAGTCATGCCCTTTTTCTGGGCCTTGATGGTGGTGTTGGCCTTGGTCACCTACGTGCCTTGGATTTCCCTCGGCTTGAACCGATGGCTGGCTCCATGAGCACCACCACAAGCCCGTTGCGCTTTGGGGTGATCGGCATCGATCACCGGCACATCTACCACTTGATTCAAGGCTTGTTGGACGCGGGGGCCAGTTTTGCCGGCTATGTGTCCCACACCAGCGACCCCAAAGTGCTGCAAGGTGTGCAAGAGCGATTTGGGGGTGTGCGTGCTTGCGCCGATCCGGATGAACTGCTGCAAGACCCGCAGGTGCAACTCATTGTGAGTGCAGCCATACCTGCACAACGTGCGGACATTGCCATTGCCGCCATGCGGCACGGCAAAGACGTGTTGGTGGACAAGCCAGGCGTGACCACGGCCGAACAACTGCAGCGGGTCGAACAAATGGTGGCGCAAAGCGGGCGAATTTTTTCCATCTGCTTTTCGGAGCGGCACATCGTTCCAGCCGTGCAAGAAGCTTTGAAGTGGGTCCAGGATGGCGCCATTGGCACGCCCATCCAAACCCTGGGTATGGGGCCACACCGGCTCAATGCCGCCATTCGACCCGCATGGTTTTTCGATTCATCCCAGTGCGGAGGCATTTTGGTGGACATTGCGTCGCACCAAATCGATCAATTTTTGGCATTCACCGGCAGCCAACATGCCGATGTGGTGCACAGCCATGTCGGACACTACGGTGAGAATTCAGCCTATCCGCATTTTGAAAATTTTGGTGAAATTATTTTGCAAACACCGGCCCATCGCGGATACGTCCGGGTCGATTGGTTCACACCCGATGGCCTGCCCACCTGGGGCGATGGCCGCTTGTTTGTGACAGGCACGCACGGCAGCATTGAGGTGCGCAAATACATCGATATTGAGGGAAGGCCTGGCACCAACCATGTTTTTCTGGCGGATCAAAAAGGCACCCGCCACGTGGATTGCAGCCAAGCTCCCTTGGATTTTTTTCAAACACTCCGCAACGATATCGAACAGCGCACACAAACCTGTATGACCCAAGCCCATGTTTTCAAAGTGTGTGAGCTGGCCTTAAAGGCACAATCATTGGCGACGAAACGAAAGGCATTGACATGACACCCTTGGGCATGGCGTTGGTGGGCATAGGCCCGGGAGCGGTGCCGCACCTGCTGAGCTTGAACGACTTGCGCGCCGAGGTCGATTTGCGCTGGGCCATCACGCGCCGACCCGAGGCCGCACAGATGGGCCCGTTTCAAGGCCGCCTGAAACCCAGCAGCGATTTTCAAGCGATGCTGGACGACCCGGCGGTGCAGGCGGTGATCATTGCCACCCCACCTGCCACCCATTTGGAGATGGCCCAGGCTTGCTTTGCCCACGGCAAACATGTGTTGTTGGAAAAGCCTTTGGATGTCTCACTGGCGCGGGCCCAGGCGATGGTCGATCTGGCCCACCAACACCAACGCCATTTGGGTGTGGTGCTGCAACACCGCTTTCGACCCGGGGTTGAGCGCTTGCAAGCGCTGCTGGACCACCAAGGCTTGGGGGAGGTGCAAGCCGCTTCGGTGAGCATTCCCTGGTGGCGTCCGCAAAGCTATTACGACCAAGCCGGTCGCGGCACATTGGCTCGCGATGGGGGTGGAGTGCTCATCACCCAAGCCATCCACAGCTTGGACGTGTTTCGCGCCTTGGTGGGTGTGCGCCGGGTGGTGGCCGCCCAGGCCAGCCGAACCCGTGTCCACCGCATGGAGACCGAAGACCATGTGCAGGCTTTGCTGGAGTTGGCCCGGGGCGCACCGGGCCGCTTGATGGCCACCACAGCGCATTACCCCGGCGGCACCGAACGCATCGAGGTGATTGGAACGCTGGGCACTGCCGTGCTCGAAGGCGGTCATTTGCGGGTGGACTTCATCAACGGGGACCTCAGCATCGAGGTCAAAGCCGAGGGCGGTACCGGCGGCGGGGCCAACATCATGGACTTTCCGCACGATTGGCACCGCGACTTGATCAGCGACTTTGTGGCGTCCATTCACAGCCAGCGGCCCTCGCGCACCCATGGCGGTGAGGCCTTGCAAACCCATCAATTGATCGATGACTTGTTGGCCGCTGCAGGCCAAGTGGTCAAGCTTTAAGGGCCGGCCATACCGGTCAAGTCGATGCCACGCGCCTGGAGCAGCAAAGGCAAGGCCACGATCAAATGGCCAGGCGCTGGCACATGTATCCCTTGCCAGCCCCGGTCCGTGGCGGCTTGTACATTGGGAACATGGTCGTCAAAAAATAAGGTGTGGGCAGGTTCCAAGGCGAGCACAGCCTCGGCATGCGCATAGATGGCCGGGTCTGGTTTGGCCAACTTCAACCGACCCGAGAACACGCCACCATCAAAGCAACTGAAAAAGCCATGGGATGCGATCAAGTGATCGGCATAGGGCTCAGGCATGTTGGAGAGGTAAAACAAGTTCAGCACGGAGGTCGCTTGTGCCCGCCGCCATTGGTGCAACTGCTGCAACAACGCCACCGAGGCCGCAATGGGCGTGAGCGCATGGGCAATGTCCACCACCATGGCACGCACCCGTGGCAGAGGTTCTTGGATCAGTTGTGCGAATTGCTGAGCCACACCATCGGTGTCCAAAAAACCGGCATCAAAAGCCGACCAGGCAGGGGAGCGAAAACATGCGTGGGCCAGTTCTTGTGCTTGGGCATCTGTGCCACACCGATCGGGGAAAAATTGCCGCACCAAAGCCTCAGGCTCCCAACGGATCATCACCTGGCCCAAATCGAACACCAGGTTTAACGGTGTGGCCAGATTCATTTCAATCGGCGCAACAAACTGGCGGTGGAAGCGTCCAAGCCCTGCATGTCGTTGCTGTCCCAGCGTTTTGCCAAGTCCAGGGCCAGTGTTTTGCCCAACTCCACACCAAACTGATCGAAGCTGTTGATGCCCCAGACCGCGCCACTGACAAACACCCGGTGCTCATAAAAAGCAATCAATGCCCCCAAGCGCTCTGGTGTCAAGGCATCCAGCCACACAAAGGTGCTGGGCCGGTTGCCACTGAACTGGCGATGCCCACCCGCATCCGACTGCCCAAGCAAAAGAGCCTGGGCTTGGGCCACGGCATTGGCCAGCAATGCCCGCTGATGCCCTGGCAAGTCGTGGCTGGCTTGGCGCACGGCAATGAACTCCATGGGCACCACCGTCGTGCCCTGGTGGACCATTTGAAAAAAGGCATGCTGGCCATTGGTCCCCGGCTCGCCCCACAACACCGGTGCTGTGGCATAGGGCAAGGGCTGGCCCTGACGGTCCACGCTTTTGCCATTGCTCTCCATCTCGAGTTGCTGCAAAAAAGCCGGCAAGCGGCGCAAACCACTGTGATAGGGCGCGATGCCACGGGTGGCATGGCCATGGAAATTGCGCATCCACACATCGATCAAACCCATGCGCATGGGCAAATTGGACTGCACGGGTTGGCTGCAAAAATGGGTGTCCATGGCATGGGCGCCCGCCAACATTTGGCGAAACCCCGCCTCACCCAAGGCGATGGCAATGGGCAAGCCGATCGCCGACCACAAAGAGTAGCGCCCGCCCACCCAGTCCCAAAAACCAAAGGTGGTGGTGATGCCAAAGTCAGCGGCCGCTTGGCGGTTGCTGGTCAAGGCCGCAAAGTGGCGTGCCGTGTCTTGGCCGCCTTGGCGCACAAACCAGTCACGCGCGCTGTGCGCGTTCATCATGGTCTCGGCGGTGGTGAAGGTTTTGGAAGCGATCAAAAACAAGGTGTTTTGCGGTTTCAAACCTGGCAACACAGCCGCCAGCTCATGGCCATCGACATTGGACACAAAATGAAAGCGCTTGCCCGTCACAGCGGGTTGGTGCAAAGCCCCCACCACCAACTGCGGCCCCAAATCCGATCCGCCAATGCCCATGTGAACCACATCGGTGATCTGCACGTCGGCCCGCACTTGCTCGGCATAAGCCAGCATGGCATCCAAGGTCTCATGCACCTGGGCCAAAGGCTGGGCCAAAGATCCGCCCAAACTGCGAGCGGGTTGGCGCAGCATCCAGTGCATCACCTGGCGCTGCTCGGTGGTGTTGATGGCTTCGCCTGCAAACATCGCGTCGCGCAATTCAGCCACGCCACAGTCTTGGGCCAATGTGTGCAACAGTTTTTCGGTGTCGGTGTGAATGGGCATTTTGGAAAAATCCACCCCCACACCCGCCGCTGATGGGCTGAAACGCTCGGCCCGCTGGGGGTCGCGCGCAAACGCAGCCCGGATGTCCCAATCTTCAGACGCATGGTGGTCTTTTAACTGGGCCCAGGCTGGGGTTTGATCGCAGCGCACAAAATGCATGGCTCAGGCCTTCATCAAGGTTTCAAGTTGCACTGCATCGGCGCAAAACGCCCGAATCCCTTCGGCCAATTTTTCGGTGGCCATGGCGTCTTGGTTCAAGGCCAACCGGAAATCAGCCTCGTTCAAGGGGGGCCACGGCATGTCCAAGCTGGCACTGGCTTGCGCATCCAAGGCCTTTGGCAAAGGGTCGTTGCAAGTCGCCAACTGGGCCAATAAATCGGGGCTGATGGTGAGCAAGTCACAACCTGCCAATGCGGTGATTTGTCCCACATTGCGAAAGCTCGCACCCATCACCTCGGTGGCAATGCCGTGGCGCTTGTAGGCCTTGTATATCTGGGTGACTGACAACACGCCAGGGTCGTTGGCACCGCTGCGTTCCGATTCATTCCAAGCCACACCGGCGGCTTTCTTATGCCAGTCGTAAATGCGCCCAACAAAAGGCGAAATCAACTGCACCCCGGCTTGCCCACAGGCGACGGCTTGGGCATAGGCAAACAACAAGGTGAGGTTGGTCGCGATGCCTTGCCGCTGCAATTGCGCGGCGGCTTGGATGCCCTCCCAGGTGGCGGCGATTTTGATCAATACCCGCTCCTTAGCCACCCCTTGGGCGTGATACAAGGCCATGATGCGCTGGGCCCGAGCCACCGTGGCAGCGGTATCAAAGCTCAAACGGGCATCGACTTCGGTGGACACGCGGCCTGGGATGATGGCCAAAATTTCGCAACCGAAACGCACAATCAACCGATCCATTTGTTCGTCCATGGACGCGGTGCCATGCGTTGCAACCACCTGGCGCAGCAGGGGCAGGTACTCCGGCTTTTTCACCGCCTTCAAGATCAGCGAGGGGTTGGTGGTGGCATCTTGGGGCTTGTACTGCGCGAGTTGTAAAAAGTCGCCAGTGTCTGCCACCACCGTGGTGTACTGCTTCAGGGCTTGCAATTGGTTCATGCCCCTCATTATCCCTGGGTCTGGGACGGCACTTTCAACCCCAGCCCGCCATCAGCCCTTTGATTTCGTTACAGTGCCGGCATGAAAAACATTTTGATTCTGGGCGGCAGCGGTTTCATTGGTCGCCATGTCTGCGAAGCACTCGAGCGCGCCGGCTTGTACGCCACCGTCCCCACCCGGCGATTGCCAGCGCGCAGCGTGCAAATGCTGCCACGGGTGAGTGTGGTGAGCGCAGATGTACACGACCCAGCCCAGTTATCAACCTTGGTCCGCGGACACGATGCGGTGATCAACTTGGTGGCCATCTTGCACGGCACTGCCCAAAGCTTTGACCATGAGCATGTGCAATTGCCCCGCTTGCTGGCGCAGACTTGCGCGGACCAAGGGGTGCGCCGCTTGGTGCACATGAGCGCTTTGGGCGTGAATGTGAACGGCCCGTCCATGTATTTGCGCAGCAAAGCCCAGGGTGACGCGGTGCTTCAAGAGATGGCCTCTCGCCATGGTTTGGAGTTGACCTTGCTGCAACCCAGCGTGGTGTTTGGGGCAGACGATCGCTTCATCAACGTGTTTGCGCAACTCCAAGCCCTGGCCCCGGTGGTGCCACTGGCCTGTGCCCAGGCCCAATTTCAACCGGTGTGGGTGCAAGATGTGGCGCAGGCCTTGGTTCATGCCCTGGTGTCACCGGCCAGCCATGGCCAGCGCTTTGAATTGGTCGGGCCAGAGGTGTTCACCCTGGCCCAATTGGTGCAGCATGCCGGTCAGTGGGCCGGCCACCCGCGCCCCATTTGGCCCTTACCGGCCAGCTTGGCCCTGGCGCAAGCCTGGCTGATGGAGCATTTGCCAGGCCCCCCATTGATGAGCCGCGACAACCTGGCTTCCATGCGGGTGGACAATGTTTCGACCGGCACTTGTCCTGGATTGACCGAGCTGGGCGTGGCGCAATCCTCACGCTTGAGCAGCGTTTTCCCCATTCCTCAACCACACCATTCTTGACATGCTGACTCTGTACATCGGGAATAAAAATTACTCCAGTTGGTCCATGCGGGCCTGGGTGTTGATGCGGCAAGCGGGCATTGAATTCACCGAGCACAAAGAACGCTTTGACTCTTTTGATGCGCAGTCTCAGTTCAAACATGCCTTGTTGGCACTCAGCCCCCATGGCAAGGTGCCGGTGCTGATCGACCAAGGCTTGGTGGTGTGGGACTCGTTGGCGATTGCTGAATATGTGGCGGAAAAATTTCCCCAACTGAATTTGTGGCCCAGCCAAGCCCCTTTGCGCGCCCGTGCACGCAGCCTGTGCGCCGACATCCACAGCGGTTACACCGCGCTGCGCCAACACTGCGCCATGAACATCGAGGCCGATTTGCGCGATGTGGGCAAAAGCCTGTGGTCGCAAAAAGCCGACCTGCGTGAAGATGTGCAGCGGCTGTGCCAGGCATTGACCAAGCCGCTGTCGCAGCAAGCCCAACCCCACATGCTGATGGGTGAGTTTGGCATCGTGGACGCCTTCTATGCGCCGGTGTGCTCGCGCATCCGAACCTATGGTTTGCCCGTCAATGACGTGGTGCAGGGCTATGTTGAGCGAGTGCTGGCCCTGCCAGCGGTGCAAGACTGGGTTGCTGACGCTTTGCTGGAGCGTGACTTTTTACCTTTCGAAGAGCCCTATCGCTCAGCGCCCTCCACCCGCCCATGACACCCGGTCCAGCCTAAAGCACGCCTGGGGATCCACTGGACGCACCCGCGCCTTGGGGGCACGCGTTGCGCCTGGATGATTGGGGCAACCAAACCACAGGGTTATGATTTGGCCATGAAAACCATTTTTACCCTGGCGCTTTGCGCCTTGACCCACCTCGCTGCCTTCGCACAAACCAGCGGCGACAAAGTGGTTTATCACATGGACCATGCCGCCAGCCAAGCCACCAAAGGCCTGCGCAATATACGCAACCATTTGGATGTGGCCCCCGACACGCAAATTGTGGTGGTCACCCATGCCGAAGGGGTTGATTTTTTGATGGAGGGTGCCAAAGACAAACAAAACCCCAATATCGATTACGCCGCCTTGGTGTCGGCTTTGAAAGCGCGCAATGTGCGCTTTGAAATCTGCGAAATCACCTTGAAGAACCGCAACCTCAACAAAAACCAGTTCAATATGGATGCAGATTTCACACCTTCGGGCGTGGTGCGCATCGGCCGCTTGCAAGCCCGCGAAGGCTACGCTTACATCAAGCCATAACTCTCCCTTAAGTGTGCGCCTGCACACCCAGCTTTGTCATAAAAGTTTCACATAATCGTCTCCCACAGGCACGAAGGCCTGTGTTAATGTCTCGACCCCTTTCAGTGCTCTTCAAGGTTTACCCATGCGCCCCATCAAGCAAGTTCGTCGATTGATCAAATCTGACCCTACTTCTGCCACGGCCCAAGCTTTTTCGGATTTGATTTTGGCACTGGAGTCAGAGTCGGCATCCCCCATCAAAGGCCTGTACCAACTGTCACCTGACGATTTTGATTTGGCCATCCAACTGCTCAAAGATTGGCGCCTCGATCGCTTTTATGAAGGCAAGGCCAAAGCCTTCGATATGGCTTATCAAGCCCACGATTTGCAGCATCCTGCTGCCTGACCTGAAACCTGCTTATGGCAGCACCCACCCACTGGGTTTGAACCGCACGGTCCCCACGCCAAAGCTTGTTTAGCCCAACTGAGGGGCGTGGTCTTGGATGACCTGGCGAAAAATTTTCTCGGTTTTTTGAAAAATCAAGGGCCAAGCTTGGCCCAGTGCTGTGATGCGCGCTTCTTGCCCCATTTGCGCTCGCAAGGTGTGCATCTGGGCCAACTGCAAAGCGGCTCGTTGAAAATCATCTTCAGCGCCCGGTTCAATCAGTTGGCCGTTCTCCCCACTGCGAATCAACTCAGCAGCCGCGGCGTGCCGATAGGCCACCACGGGTAAGGCGCTGGACATGGCCTCCAAGGTCACATTGCCAAAGGTTTCGGTCAAACTGGGAAACAAAAACATATCCGCACTGGCGTAGTGTTGGGCCAAGTCTTCCCCGGTTCGAAAGCCTGCAAACACCACCTGGGGATGCTTTTTTTGCAGGCTTTGCTTGAGCGGACCATCCCCCACCAACACCAGCTTGGTTTGGGGATGCAAGCCCTCCAAACGCTCAAAGGTCGATGCCACGAGGCTGAGATTTTTTTCTGCCGCCAAGCGGCCCACGCACAACAGCACCAGGGTTTCATCGCTGGCGCCCCACTGCGCCCGCAAGCCAGCGGAGCGGCGCATGGGGTTGAATAAATCGGTATCTACACCGCGGGGCACCACATGCAAACGCTCAAAGCCCACGGCTGCCAACTCATGGGCCAGCACCGGTGTGGGCACCATGGTGGCCAAGGCGGCATTGTGAAATTTGCGCATGTAATTCATGATGGCCCCGCGCAACCAGCCTATGCCATAGTGATCGCTGTAGGCGTGGAAGTTGGTCCTAAAGTCACTGCTCACCGGCAACTTGAGCTTTTTGGCTGCCTGCAAGGCCGACCATCCCAAGGGCCCTTCGGTGGCGATGTGCACCACATCCGGGCGGTGCAAGGTCCACAAACGCGTCAATGCCCGCTTGGCGGGAAAGCCCATTTTCAAATGCTTGTAAAACGGGATTGGCATGCCACGCACCAGCGTTTCATCGGCCAATGATCGACCCGCTTGCACCGTGTCATTGTTTTGACGTGGGCGTATCAACCACAGCGCATGGCCGCGGGCTTTGAGGCCCTCTACGGTTTTGCTCAGGGTATGGGCCACCCCGTTGATGTCTGGTGGATAGGTCTCGGTGACGACGGCGATGCGCAGCGGTGATGAAGACCCGTTGAAACAAACCACATCGATCGAGGCATCTGCTTGCATGCCACTAATGTGACACCCTCACATCACAGTTTGATGACAAGCGCATGCGCCCAGGATCCAAAGAGGTTCAATTTTCCAGTGTCATCAAAATTTCACTGAAATTCGCCACATTTCCTCTTATCGTTTGTTTGTTTTTTTCCAACGACCTCAGGAGAACCCATGAAAGAATTGTTGCAAACCCTGCGCACCCAGCGTTGGGATGACCACCGTTACTACCACCACAGCCGCATCAACCAAGCTTTGCATTTGGTCAGCGCTCTGTCCTTTTTGGTGGCCTATGCTTATTTGTTCATTGACCCGGTGGTATCGGCCTTGATCGCTTGGCTGGTGTCCATGACCACCCGCCAAGCCGGCCACTTCTTTTTTGAGCCCAAAGGCTTTGACGCGGTGAACAACGCCACCCATGAGCACAAGGAAGAGATCAAGGTCGGCTACAACCTGCGCCGCAAAGTGGTGTTGCTGGCCATTTGTGCCGCCATCCCAGTGATTGCCTATTGGATGCCTCACTACCTGACCTGGGCTGTACCTGAAGCCTACGAAGACACGCCGGTGCGCATGACCGCCATGGCATGGTTGTTTTTGGGCGTGGCCGGTTTGCTCTTTCGGGTGCTGCAATTGTGGGCGCAAGATGGTTTGATGGCCGGCGTAGCCTGGGCCTTGAAGATCATCACCGACCCATTCCACGACGTCAAAATGTATTACCGCGCACCTTTTTACTTGGCCAAGGGTCAGTTTTTAGACCCCATGGAACACGTCAAGTCACACTGATCACAACGCCCACTTGATTCGGACCATTTCGCGCATGACCTCACGCCGAATGGTCCGATTGCTTTGACCTTGGGCAGTCCACCACCAGCCATCGTTTTGCATGGCTTGAGCAGCTTGGATAAACCGCTTGCAGAAATCGGCGAAGTGCTCATCCTCAAAAGCAAAATTGAAAATCAAACGCCCCGTGCCCACCCAACTGAGGGCTATGCCTTGTTCGCGCATATAAAACTGCAGCATCCAGTTGTAGCGGCTGGGCACCTCGTAAACCACGGTCCAGACGGTGGCCATGCCCACCACGCGCACGGGCAAGTCTTGGCCCAGCAATTGGTCATTGAGTTGCTTCATGCGGTCCAACCACACGCCCTCCATTTTTTGATAGACCGCTTGTATGGCGGGGCCTTGTACCCGCTTGAGAAACACATTCATCGCACCCATCACGCCAGGATGGGCGTTGAAGGTGCCGCGTGCAAAACAAATATTGCCCGGCTTTTCTTCGCTAAAGCGGCGCATCCATGCGGCCTTGCCGCAAACCACGCCGACCGGGAAACCGCCGCCCAGTGTCTTGCCGTAGGTGACCAGGTCGGCGTCCACACCAAAAAACGCTTGTGCCCCACCCAAGCCCAAACGAAAACCCATGAAAACTTCGTCCATGATGAAGGCAATGCCTTTTTCATCGCACACTTGGCGCAACTCGCCCAACCATTTGGCATAAGCGGCTTTGTCATAAGACACCTGGCGCGAGCCGTCGATCAAGGTCGAGTCGCTGGGTGCGGCCTTGTTGGGGTGCATGGCTTGCAAAGGGTTGACCAACACGCAGGCAATGTCCTTGCGCTGGCGCAGCACTTTGAGGGTTTGGGGGTGCATCTCATTGAGCGTGAGCGTGTCATTGGACGGGGGCATGGGGTTGCCAGGCCCGGGCTGCACATCATCCCACCAGCCGTGATAGGCACCGGTGAAGCGCACCACTTTGCGCTTGCCCGTGTGGTATCGCGCCAAACGCACCGCTTGCATCACCGCCTCGGTGCCCGACATGTGAAACGAGACTTCGTCTTTGTGGGCAATTTGGCACAGCATGGCGACGTTTTCTTGCACACAGGGGTGATACGCACCCAACACCGGGCCCAGGTCGCGCACCAAGTCCATGCCCTCTTGCATGCAGCTTTTGTAAAAGTCAGCCCCAAACAGGTTCACGCCATAACTGCCGGTGACATCCATGTGCCACTGCTCGTCAGCATCAGCCACCCAAACCCCTTTGCTTTGTGCCCAGTAGCTGCCGATTTGCAGCTTGTCACTCAGGAACTTTTGAAACTGAAAAGGCACCCGGTAGCGCGAAATCAGCTGCATGTCCGACACCATGGGCTTGGTGGCTTGGGTCAGCGCCAAGGTTTGGGGACTGCGTTGCGCCAGGGTGCTGCCCAGTCGCTGCAATGCTTGTTGGCGCTGCACACCCACAGCCTCAGGGGCGTGATCCACCCGAAACCATTGCGTGCCCGGGTAGTCATAGGCCGGTGCCCAGTTGGCCAAACGCTTGGCCCAGCGCAAATGCCCCGCCATGGATGGATGTTTGGCCAGCGACAGCTGCAAGCGCTGCCACAGCATGGGGCCCCAGTACAACGCAGCCAAGGCGCAGGCCAATATGACCCATGACGACAAACCATTTTCTTCAAACATGTGCTTCCCTTTCAGAAGCTTCTTTTGTATTTCATTAGGATGAAACAATGATGACGGTCCGACACTGGTTGCGGGGCTTGGGTGCCCAAGAAGATTTGAACTTTTTGCTGACCAACCGCATTCCCCGCTTGGCACTGACCCATTTCATGGGCTGGTTCAGCCAAATTAAAAACCCTTGGGTTTGTCGCGCATCCATCTATATATGGCGAATGTTCACCGATATTGATTTGAGCGAATCACGTGCGCAAAAATTCAACAGCTTGCATGACTTTTTCATCCGCGAACTCAAAGACGGTGCCCGGCCGGTGGACATGCGCGAAAACATCTTGACCAGCCCTTGCGATGGCATCTTGGGCAGTTGTGGCGAGGTCAAGGCCGGGCAGGTTTTCCAAGCCAAAGGCTTTCCCTATGATTTACAAGACTTGTTTGGCGACGCTGCTGCCGCCAGCCCTTGGCACGATGGGGTCTACGCGACCATTCGCATCACCTCGGCCATGTACCACCGCTTTCACGCGCCATTTGATGGTCTCTTGCACAGTGTCGACTACCTGAATGGCGACACCTGGAACGTCAACCCAATTGCGCTGCAGCGGGTGGAAAAGTTGTTTTGCAAAAACGAGCGCGCGGTACTGCACATGCGCACCGCTGACCACCACCCCATTGCCCTGGTGCCCGTGGCCGCTATTTTGGTGGCCAGCATCCGCTTGCACGCCATCGATACTTTATTGCACACCCGTTACAAAGGACCCCACCGTTTTGACAGTGTTCATGGATTTGTAAAAGGCCAAGAAATGGGTTGGTTCCAACACGGTTCGACCATTTTGGTGTTTGCACCCAAAGGATTTGCACTGTTTGCGGGCTTGGAAAACGGCAGCCCTTTGAAAATGGGCCAGGCCTTGATGGCCTATCCACCCACGCCTTGAACCACATCAGCCGCCACACCGTCACGATAAGTTCTTAAAAGCTTCACACATTTTTCACGCATTTTCCCGAGACTGTGGATATCGTTTTATTCGATGTTCTAACAGGAGTGGCAAATGCAAATCACCATCATTGGCAGCGGGTATGTGGGCCTGGTCACTGGAACTTGTCTGGCTGAATTGGGCAACGATGTGGTGTGCCTGGACTTGGCAGCGGACAAAATTCGCAGCCTCAACAGCGGCGTGGTGCCGATTTACGAACCCGGCCTGGACGATTTGGTCGTGCGCAACCTGAAACAAGGCCGCTTGCAGTTCACCACCGACACGGCCCAAGCCATATGTCATGGCGATGTGATCTTTATTGCCGTGGGCACCCCACCCCAAGAAGATGGCAGCGCTGACCTGTCCTATGCCCTCAAAGCGGCCAGCGACATTGGCCGCTGGATGCGCAGCGACAAGGTGGTGGTCAACAAATCCACCGTACCCGTGGGCACGGCCGAGCGGGTGCAAGCCGCCATTGCCAGCGAGTTGCAGCAAAGAGGCATTGACTTGTCGGGCAGCGACATTTCAAAAGGCCATGCACGCCTGCGTTGTGCCGTGGTCTCCAACCCCGAGTTTTTGAAAGAAGGTGCTGCGGTCGAAGACTTCATGCGCCCTGACCGCATCGTGCTCGGCGTGTCCAGCGATGAATCGGGCCAATGGGCGCTGGGCCAAATGCGCAACCTCTATGCGCCCTTCAACCGCCACCACGAGCGCACCTTGGTGATGACCCAACGCTCGGCCGAATTGACCAAATACGCTGCCAACGCCATGCTGGCCACCCGCATCTCCTTCATGAATGAGTTGGCCAATTTGAGCGAACGCTTGAACGTGGACATTGAGTCTGTGCGCCAAGGCATGGGCTCTGACCCCCGCATTGGCTACAGCTTTTTGTACGCGGGCACAGGCTACGGTGGCTCCTGCTTTCCCAAAGATGTGAAAGCATTGCACCGCACCGGCATTGAACAAGGCATTGCCATGCAAATTTTGAGTGCGGTGGAGCACGTCAATCAGCGCCAAAAACACCGCGTTTTGGACAAGGTGCTGGCCCACTTTGGCGACGATTTGAGCGGCCTGTGTTTTGGCGTCTGGGGATTGGCCTTCAAACCCGAAACCGACGACATGCGCGAGGCCCCCAGCCGCACCGTGATCTGCGGTTTACTTCGCGCCGGTGCGCGGGTTCAGGTGCACGACCCCGTGGCCATGGAAAGCGGGCAGTTGGCCTTGCAAGAGGACTTGATGGATGTGCCCGAGCTGTGGGGCCAATTGAGCTTTCACGATGACCCCATGGACGTGGCCGATGGCGCGCAAGCCTTGCTCATCATGACCGAGTGGAAGGCTTATCGAAGCCCCAATTTCCAACAACTGCGCAGCCGACTGGCGCAAGCCCTGATCTTTGATGGTCGCAATTTGTTTGACCCACAGCGCATGGAACAAGAATCTTTCTCCTACCATGGCATTGGCCGCGTGTCTCAGCCGCACACGACAAGCGAGACCGCGTCACCCAGCTTGGCCGCCAGCTGAGTTCGGGGTGCTCAAGGGGCTGGCGCGCGCGATCGGCGTGCGTGCAGCCCACAAACCAAGGCCATGCAGGTGGCAATGAAGCCACCCAAGATCCAGGTGATGGTTTCAAACGGGCATTGCAAATACAACAGGCCACTGTAAACGCCCATCATCGTCACGATGCTGGCGTTTTCATTGACGTTTTGCACCGCGATGGAACGCCCTGCACTGAGCAAGCTCACACCCCGGTGTTGCAATAAAGCGTTCATCGGCACCACAAACAAACCGCTGATGACGCCAACCAAAAGCATCACCCCCAAAGCCACGGGCCAAGCGTGGACCGCGTTCATGAGCGGCAACAACAGGCCCAACACCACCCCCAAACCCAGCACACGCGTGGCCTGGTGCAAAGGCACCCAACGCCCCGCCAACCATGCGCCCAGCACCACCCCCACGGCGGTACAAGCTTGCAAATAAGCGCCTTGGTCCAAACCCAAACCCAAGACCTGCTGGCACCACAGCAGCACCAGCAATTGCATGGTCGCACCTACCCCCCAAAACAAGGTGGTCACGGCCAAACTGGTTTGGCCCAAGGGGTCGGTCCACAGGGTTTTTTGGTCGATCCAAAAGTCACGCCACACCTGACCCAAGTGCCAACCCCTCGACAGACAGGGCACGCCACTGTGGGGGATGCCGCGCTGCATCAGGGCCACGGCAACATACAGACCCAAAATCATCAGCACGGAGCCACCAAATCGGCTGTCCCACCACGCCCAGGCGTTGATGGTTTGGGCCAGCTGCGAACTTGTCCAGGTATCGCTGATCAGCAGGCCGCCCAAAGCCACACCAAAAACCGCCGCACTCACCGTGCTGACTTCAATCCAGGCGTTGGCATGAACCAGCCGTTGTGGCGGCTCTACCTCGGTGATCCATCCATATTTGGCGGGCGAGTAAATGGCCGCACCCAAACCCACCCACACATAAGCCAGCATCACATCCAGCCCGAGCAAAATGGACACGACCGCCATCAACTTGAGGGCATTGGCCCACTGCATGACCCGGGGCTTGTGCCAGGCATCCGCCAAGCGGCCAAC
>CAMDLJ010000003.1 GCA_945901665.1 Bordetella parapertussis
TTCCAACCACCTCGCGCACGGCAGTCTCAGCCGCCTGAACCACCGCGTCTGTGGGATTTTTGCTTTCAAACAAATAAGCCCGGGCATCGGTGAGGCGGTATTGCACCGCAAATTTCATTTCCAAAATGTTCTCGTCTTCTGTGAGCATGGCCGACTCACGCAAACCTGTGGCTTTGATGACCGTGTCTCGGCCGATGTCCAAAGACCTGATTTGGGTGACAAAGACCAGCTCATGGCGCTGAACCGGGTATGGCAAGCGCCAATTAAAACCCGCGCCCACCGTGCTCTGGTAACGACCAAACTGGGTGATGACGGCTTGTTGACCCTCTTGGACAATGAAAAAGCCGGTACCCAACCAAATCAACACGGCAATCGTCGCAATCACGCCCAAGCCTGCTCGGGCGTTGCCCATGTCGGGTTTGAACCCACCCCAATTGCCTCCACCGGATCCCCCACCTGAGGAGCCGCCTCCCGTGGGCCCACCCCGTTTGCCACCCATGAGTTGACCCAACTTGCGATTGAAGTCACGCCAAATATCATCCAAATCGGGCGGCCCTGCGCTGGGTCTGGACGGCTGTTTGGGTGGCGGCTCGTTATCAGGCTTGGCATCTGAATCCGGAGGGCGTGGTGCGTTTGCACCCGGGTCGGTGTTGGGCGAAGCGCCTTGTGGTGGCGATCCTTGGCCGTCAGGAGCCCTGCCCCAACGGCCATCATTGAGATTGAACATCCCAGCCAGGCGCTTGGCCCATCCCAAGCCCATAGGGTTCCATCGATTAAGGTTCATGCGAGACCAACATTTCAGTCCAAAAGATGTCCATTGTGCCCAATATCCAAAGCCCCTCTTTGACCTGGGTCGTAGAAGGTGCGAATAGGCCTGGGGCTGACTTGCGCACCACCCTTGATCACACCGACTCGGCGATTCGCTCGCCTTGCGAACGATGTGATCTGCGTGCCAGTTCGGTGCGCAACTCTGTCAAGCCCAACCCGGTTTGGGCACTGATGAAAAACCGCTCCACAGGCACACCATCGAGTTCGTAGAGATCATGCGTTTGCACCGGCTTGCGAAAATCAGGTAAGGCGTCTACCTTGTTAAAGACCAACAACTGCGGGATGTTTTGGGCACCAATTTCTTGTAAAACTTCTTGAACTTGTTGAATTTGCGCCGTCCAATCTGGGTGGTGAGCATCCACCACATGCAACAGCAAATCCGCCTCGGCCGCCTCTTGCAAGGTGGCCGCAAATGCTTTGATCAGTCCATGGGGCAAGTCGCGAATGAATCCCACCGTATCGGACAGAGACACCGAAGTGGCCAATCCATCGGTTTGACCCAAGTAAATTTGTCGGGTGGTGGTGTCCAAGGTCGCAAAAAGTTGATCCGCGGCATAGCTTCTCGCTTTGACCAAGGCATTGAACAAGGTGGATTTGCCCGCATTGGTATAGCCAACCAAAGAGATGCGAAAGGCATCTTTGCGCAACCTTTGTTTGCGCTGTGTTTGCCGCTGGCGCATGACTTTGTCAAGTCGTTCACGGGTTCTCTTGATGCCCTCGCCCAGCATGCGTCGGTCGAGTTCGATTTGGGTTTCACCCGGCCCACCCCGATTGCCAATGCCGCCCCGCTGACGCTCCAAATGGGACCATCTGCGCACCAACCGGGTGGACAGGTATTGAAGGCGGGCCAATTCGACCTGAAGTTTGCCCTCGTGGCTGCGGGCACGCTGGGCAAAAATCTCCAATATCAACAAGGTGCGGTCGTTCACCGGCATGTCCCAATGGCGTTCTAAATTGCGCTGCTGGGCCGGACTGAGGGACTGGTCAAAAACCACCTCCAAGGCCCCGAGTTGCGCAGCCAATGCTTTGATTTCCTCAGCCTTGCCTTTGCCCACAAACAAAGCAGGATCTGGCGCTTGCCGCTTGCATGTGATCTTGCCAACCGGATGCATACCGGCACTTTGAACCAGCAACGCCAGTTCTTCCAAGTTGGCATCGAACCCATCGGCGTGGAAATCCACCCCCACCAACAAAACCGGTGTGGCAGCAGAGTTTGATTTGTTATTCAACAGAATCGGGGGATCTGTGGTGCAACCAGCACCATAGGAACGCAGCGTGGCAGGCGGCAGGCTTGATGTCAGACGCCTTCTGCTGGAGCAGCTTCGTCGGCTTGATAGGTCACAGCACGCCCTGGCACGATGGTTGAAATGGCATGCTTGTAAACCATTTGAGTTACCGTATTTCTCAGAAGAACCACATATTGGTCAAAGGACTCCACTTGCCCTTGCAATTTGATGCCGTTGACCAAATAAATCGAAACAGGAATGTGTTCTCTGCGCAATGCATTGAGAAACGGATCTTGTAATAACTGCCCTTTGTTGCCCACGATATTCTCCGTGTTGGTGATGAAGCTTCGACCTTACCACATGCCCCCGCGTGAGGTTTTGCGCTGGCGCAAAGAACTCAATCCTCCTTGTTTTTGTAGGGGTTTTCTGAGGTTTTCATTTCGATGCGCAATGGGGTGCCTTCTAAGTTGAAGGCTTTTCGAAATCGCCCCTCCAAATACCGCTTGTAAGTTGCGCCCACATGCTCCAAAGAGTTGCCATGGATGATGATCACCGGCGGGTTCATGCCCCCCTGGTGGGCATAACGCATTTTGGGGCGAAACATGCCCACCCTTTGGGGAGATTGAAATTGCACCGCCTCTAGCAACAAGCGGGTCAAGACCGGGGTGGACATTTTGCAGGTGGCCGCCCGGTGAGCCTGGGCGATGGAAGACCACACAGGACCAAGCCCCTGGCGTTTTTTGGCGGAAATCAGGTGAATGGCCGCAAATTTCAAAAAAGCCAGTCGGGCCTCGATGGATCGGTGCACCAACTCGCGTTGATAAGCGTCAACCGCATCCCATTTGTTGACCGCCAGAACCACGGCACGACCACTCTCCAAGATAAAACCAGCAATGTGCGCATCTTGATCGGTCACCCCTTGGGTGGCATCCAAAAGCAGCAAGACCACGTTGGCAGACTCAATGGCTTGCAGGGTTTTGACAACGGAAAACTTTTCGATGGCTTCAAAAACCCGCCCTTTGCGACGCAGGCCAGCTGTGTCGATCACCTCATACCGCTGACCGCCCCGCTCAAAAGGCACACTGATCGCATCTCGGGTGGTTCCAGGTTGGTCAAATGCGACCAAGCGCTCCTCGCCCAAACAGGTATTGATCAAGGTGGATTTACCCACATTCGGACGCCCAGCAACGGCCAGCTTGATGGTGCCCTCAGAGGAATCGTCCTCATCTTCTCCATATAGGCCCGTGTCATAGAGGGGTTGAAGTGCCACCTCCACCAAGCTGCGAATACCCTGACCGTGTGCGGCTGACACCGGATGGACTTCACCCAGGCCCAATTCGTAAAACTCTGTGAGCTGCACACCTTGCTGCATGCCCTCGGCTTTGTTGGCGGTGAGAACACAGGGCTTGCTGAGTTTGCGCAAAAAATTGGCAATGTCGTGGTCTTGAGCGCTCAATCCCTCACGGGCATCGACCACAAAAATCACCACATCGGCCTCGGCCACGGCCTGCTGGGTTTGCTTGGCCATCTCTTTGTAGATGCCTCCAGTTGCGTCGGGCTCAAACCCCCCTGTGTCCACCACAATGAACTCAAAGGCGCCTTGTTTACCTTGGCCGTAATGGCGGTCCCGGGTCAAGCCAGGAAAGTCGGCCACGATGGCGTCTCGCGACTGGGTCAATCGATTGAAAAGGGTGGATTTGCCCACATTGGGCCGCCCCACCAGGGCCAAAACAGGCTTCATGGTTGGGCAGGCGAAATCTGCCAGGCCTGTACCAAACCTTTGCGGGTCACCGTGATGATGCGGCCTTGGGCCGCCGTGGGATTGGCCGCCCATCCACTGCCGTCGCTGGCAACGCGGTGAACCAATCCGCCATCTTGGTTGGAGAAGAAATACAACTGCCCACCGCTGTCGCCCACCACCGAAGCGGCTGGCGTGACCAAAGGTGCGGTCAGCTGTCGGTAACGCAAGCGTTCAGATTCCCAAAGTTTTTCACCAGTGCTTCGGTTCCAAGCCATGAGCATGCCATTGCCATCCGAGGCCAAGAGCATGCGGTCATCACCTGACAGGCCTTGATCGCCCACCGATCGGCGGCTCCACAACACTGCGGCATTGCGGGTATCCACACAGCCGATTTGGGCCTGGAATGCCCGTGCACAAATCACGGTTGCTGCACGCGAAGCAGGGCCGACCAAGTCCACCAATCGTTCCATGTCATTTGTGCCACGGGAGGTGCCAATGGAGGCCTCCCATAAAACAGCGCCACTGAGTGGCTGTATCCCAACCAATCTTCCACCTTGGCCAGCGACCAACATGTCACCCATGGGCAACAACACGCCCATTTGACGCAGCACCAATGGCTCGCCCGGACGGGCTTGGCTCCAAAGCACCCGACCATTTGAGGCATCAAAGGCCCAAACACTGCGGTCCGCACTGAGCACAAACACCCGCCCACCGGCCACCAAGGGTGGCGTGAACGAATGTGCCGTCATGGCTTTGCGCCAAATTTCCTTGCCGTTGCGGATCACGATGAGTTCACTTTGCTGGCCCATGACCGCATAAAACTGGCCATCGCTGCCAACCCCAGCACTCAAAGGGCCGACCTGCGTGCGCCACAACTCGCGTCCAGTGGCCAGGTCCAAAGCCCAAACGGCGCCTCGGCGGTTGGCCAAAGCCAAACCATTGGCTTGCACATTGACAGCCAATGGGATGTCAATGGCACCGGCCGCAAAAGTCCATGCCGTTTGGAGACGCAAGCTGTTGGGCACGACGCCCACGTCGGCCGGTTTGACCCTGGGGCTGGAGCCACAGCCCAGCAACAAAGACAGCGCCAAGCAACCAGCCCAAAAGAAAAACCTTTGGGGGTTCAGGGCCCGAACCCGCGACAAACACACCGTCACGGCTTCTCCTTTTCTGGGGCTTTGGGGGCGACGCCGAGAGCGGCCAATTTGATTTCGAGCAAACGGCGGTATTCAGCCCGCTCATCCATGGCCTTCCAAGCAGTTTGGTAAAACCCAATGGCATCGCTCTTTTTACCGTCCAACATGGCCAAATCACCCAAGCGGTCTTGGGCCAGGGCTTGATAGGCGCTGGGCAAAGAGGCGGTCAGCAATTGGCGGGCGGCTTCATTTTGTTTTTTGTCCATGAGAATGGCAGACAAACGCAATCGCGCAACGGCTTGGTAGCCGGCATCAGAACCATTCTCGACCACCCATTGCAATTGGGTTTGGGCATCGTCCACGCGTTCTTTGTCGTGCAACATTTGCGCCAACAACAAGCCGGACTGACTGGCATAAACAGTGGAACCAAACTTGTCCTTGATGTCAGACACCGCCCGCTCCATCAGGGTCAGGTCGGCGCTGCGCTGAGCCCTTTCCACTGTGTCAAACAACACCGTGGCCTGAGAGGCTTGTTGGCGCTGCCAGTAATTCCAACCTGTATAGCCCAAATAGGACAAGGCCAACACCGCCAAGACCGTGCTGATGGCATTGCCCCATTGCGCCCAAAAATGCTTGAGCTGATCGAGCTTTTCTTGCTCTTCTAAGTCCAGATTTGTCGCCATGGTGTTCCTAGTGAACTCGCGATTGTAGGTGTCTTGCCCACGAGGCCAACTCTGACAAGGCGATGGTGTCTTGCTCGGCGCTGGCGTCGCGCAAGGACTTGCGGCCCACCACGCCACGCTGTAACTCTTGCGGCGCAAAAATCAGGGCGTAAGTGGCTCCCGAAGCGTCTGCCTTTTTGAACTGGGACTTCATGCTGCCCCACTCCAAGCGAGGGCTGGCATGCATTTGCACACTCAAGCCCGCTTGCCGCAAGGTATGAAGATGAA
Source organism: Bordetella parapertussis (assembly GCA_945901665.1). Next base: position 5,882 of record CAMDLJ010000003.1, read on the forward strand.
CCAAAACCTGGGGCAAATCGTTGGCATCGCCAACAATGGCATAGACATCGGGTTTGGGCGGGCTGGGCAACAAGCTTTGCTCGCGCAACAACTCGATGACGCGCTCCACCCCCATGGCCCAGCCAATGGCGGGAGCCGGTTTTCCGCCCAGTTGCTCGACCAGCGTGTCGTAGCGACCACCGCCACAAATGGTGCCTTGCGCCCCCAGGCTATCGGTGATGAACTCAAACACCGTGAGGTTGTAATAATCCATGCCCCGCACCAAGCGCGGATTGATCCGGTACGGAATCTGGCTGGCATCGAGCATTTGGCGCAAACGATTGAAATGGCCAAGGGATTCTTCGCCCAAAAAATCCATCAACTTGGGGGCCCCATTGACCAAATTTTGCAGGTCCGGGTTTTTGGTATCCAAAATTCTCAAGGGATTGGTGTGCAAGCGCCGCTTTGAATCGGCATCAAGAGAATTTTCATGCTGCTCAAGGTAGGAGATCAAGGCCAAGCGATGCGCCTGTCGCTCTGGCAGTTGTCCCAAGCTGTTGAGCTCCAAACGAACATCCACCAGCCCCAAAGTCTTCCACAATTGGTGGGCCAATAAGATGATTTCGGCGTCCACTTCGGGGCCTGCAAAACCCAAAGCCTCGGCCCCAATTTGGTGAAATTGTCGGTATCTACCTCGTTGAGGTCTTTCATGGCGAAACATCGGACCCATGTAGTAAAGCCTTTTTCCACCTTCGTAGAGCATGGAATGCTCAATGCAGGCGCGCACCACGCCGGCGGTGTTTTCAGGCCTCAAGGTCAACTCTTCACCATTGAGTCGATCGGTGAAGGAATACATTTCTTTTTCAACTATGTCGGTGACTTCACCCAGCCCACGCACAAACAAGCCCGTGGGCTCCACGATAGGGGTGCGTAAATTTTGGTAAGCGTGGCGGTGCATCAAATCACGCACAACCCCCTCTAACCACTCCCAATCAGCAGACTGAGGCGGCAAGACATCGTTCATGCCCTTGACAGCTGATATTTTGTCGACCATCTTCAAAACTTTCTGTGGACATGCTCAAACGGAGCTGTATTTTTGTTCAATGTATTTCTCGACAATGGCGTGAAATTCATTGGCGATATTGTCGCCTCGCAAGGTCATTGCCTTTTCGCCGTCAATGAACACCGGGGCCGCTGGGGCCTCACCCGTGCCTGGCAGGCTGATGCCAATGTCAGCGTGCTTGCTTTCGCCGGGGCCATTGACGATGCAGCCCATGACCGCAACCTTCAAATGCTCCACACCCGGGTATTGCGTCCGCCATATGGGCATTTGGGCGCGCAGGTAGTCATCAATTTTCTTGGCCAACTCTTGGAAGGTTGTGCTGGTGGTTCGGCCGCAACCTGGACAAGCGGTGACGCTGGGCACGAAGGTGCGCAGCCCCAAGGATTGCAAAATTTCAGAGGCAATGAGCACTTCTTGGGTGCGGGACTCTCCAGGTTGCGGGGTCAGCGAGACGCGAATCGTGTCGCCTATGCCCTCTTGCAACAAAATGGACATGGCTGTGGCAGAGGCCACCGTGCCTTTGGTGCCCATGCCCGCCTCGGTCAAGCCCAAATGCAATGGATGGTTGCAGCGCTGAGACAACTCTCGATAGACCGAAATCAAGTCTTGTACCCCGGAGACTTTGCAGCTGAGCATGATTTGCTGCGGCGCCATGCCCAGTTTTTGGGCCAGTTGGGCAGAGTCGATCGCCGAGGTGATCAAGGCCTCGTACATGACTTGTTTGGCATCCCAAGGATGCGGGCGAAGGGCATTCTCATCCATCAAACGGGCCAGAAGCTCTTGGTCCAAACTGCCCCAATTGACCCCAATGCGCACCGGTTTGTCCCAGCGCAAAGCTGCCTCGATCATTTGGGTGAATTGTTTGTCGTGTTTATCGCCTTTGCCCACATTGCCTGGGTTGATGCGGTATTTGGACAGTGCCTGCGCGCAATCGGGGTGATCTGACAACAAGCGATGGCCGTTGTAATGAAAGTCGCCAATCAAGGGCACATCGACGCCCATGCGGTCCAATTGCTCGCGAATGGGGGCCACGGCCTTGGCGGCTTCAGGGGTGTTGACCGTGATGCGCACCAACTCCGACCCGGCCGTGGCCAATTCTTTGACCTGGATGGCGGTGCCAATCACATCCACCGTGTCGGTATTGGTCATGGACTGGACGCGAACCGGCGCATTGCCACCCACAGTGACCACTTTAGAGCCCCACTTAACCTGCCCTTGCAGGCTGTGGCGAACTTGCGCATGCGCAACATGGATCGGTTTTTTCATGACATCAACTCAAGGTTTGGTGGTTTGGGTCGGCAAAAAAGTGTGATTTCGCTGTACAGCCATCGGGGTCACCGGCGTGATCACCACATTCTCATTCAATGGCTGTGGTTTGCCAACCTTGCCCTCTAAAGGCATGGTGCCCGAACTGGGCGAGGCAGGTCCCGATATGGGCAAGGGCGGCGTTTCCAAAACCGGGTCTGGCGGAGTCACCGTCGGTGCAGGAGACCCTGCCACACCCTTAAGTTTGCTGGCGCCCGTTGAGCTGGGCAACACATGGGGCAAACCAGCCTCTTCGGAAACGGGCCAAACCCACCAAAGCAAAGCCAACAAAGCCAAAACTCCACCCCCGGCATACCACTTGAATGGCCAGCGCTTGGGGGAGAACAGCATGGGCCCCGACCAGCGGTTGGGGTTGTAGGGGTGTGCTTGGATCTGGTTGCGGCCAACCCTCAAGTCCCGTGGTGGAGACTGGGGCAACAAGGGTAGCAAGGCACGCTCGTCGGCCTTCAAATGGCGGCAAATGCCCAAGGCCAAGCCGCGCACAAAAAGACCATCTGGCATGTCGCCCAATTGGTCAGACTCCAGCGCAAGAAGTCGCTCTGGACGCACTTTGAGGGCCACAGACAAGGTTTCCAAACTGATCTGAGCGGCTTCGCGTTGCTGACGCAACCACGCCCCAGCGGTCAAGGTGATTTCATCGGACTTGTCCAACATGTCAACCCTTGGCCAAGCGGTCACAGCGGGCCATGGCCGTTTCAGTTTTGTGGCGCAAAGCGTAACCAGGTTGGCTCATGGCCCTTTGAAACTGTGGCATCGCCCGAGCTGGTTGGCCTTGCTGGCACAACCAAAGCCCCCAATTGTGCTGGAGATCGGCCAACTCGGAGCCCAAGCTCGGGTTGCGCTGGGCCAACTTGAGGCCTTCTTCAAAGCTGTTCCTGGCCATGGCCGATTGCCCCATTTTGTCCAACACCAGCGCTTTCAAATTATGCACCGCGATCCATTGCGGGTCGGCGGCCTGGGCCTGGGCAACTTCCTGCAAGGCTATGGCGGCTTGGCCCTGTTCGTAATAGGCCTGAGCCAAGTCCAATCGGGCTTTGGCACGATTGCGTTGCACGGCATCTTTGGGTTCAAGGGTCCAGACGCCAACCGGGGCCTCTTCCATGGACAGTTGGTGGGACGCACCCATCCCACAGGCAGACAAGATGCCGGCCCCAAGACCCGCCCACCACATACCTGGCCAGGGCAATAGATTCATGGGCTTGTCACCACCAACGGAATGACCCGTGGATTCAACTTGCGCTGGGCCAGTTTGGTGCGGTCCACCACATCGCCAGCCAACTGCCCACAGGCAGCGTCAATATCGTCACCCCGGGTTTTGCGAACAGTGGTCACCAATCCCGCTTTTTGGAGTTGCTGCGCGAACCCTTGAACAGCCTCAACGGAAGACCGCACCAAACCTGAGGCTGGGAAAGGATTGAAAGGAATCAGGTTGAACTTGCAAGACAAACCTTGCCCGCCCACGCCGGACCTGGCAATCAGATCAATCAACAATTGGGCATGTTCGGGTTGGTCGTTCACACCCGAGAGCATGCAATATTCAAACGTGATGAAATCGCGCGGCGCATGATCCAAATAGCGCAGGCTCGCTTGCATCAAATCGGCCAAGGGGTATTTCAAATTCAGCGGGACCAAAACATCGCGCAAAGCATCAGTGGGGGCATGCAATGACACGGCCAAGGCCACGGGACAATCGGCCCCAAGACGGTCCATCATAGGCACCACCCCAGAGGTAGAAACGGTCACGCGACGCCTGGACAGTCCATAACCATGGTCATCGAGCATGGTTTTCAATGCGGGCACGAGGGCTGAATAGTTTTGCAGCGGCTCACCCATGCCCATCATCACCACGTTGGAAATCACGCGTTCGGTACGCCCCAATTTTTGCCGCAAATGGTGTTCAGCCATCCACAACTGGGCGGTGATTTCAGCCGTCGTCAGGTTGCGACTGAACCCCTGATGGCCCGTTGAGCAAAAACGGCAACCCACAGCGCAACCCGCTTGTGAGGAGATACAAAGGGTTCCCCTGTCAGATTCGGGGATGTAGACAGCCTCAACCGCATCACCATGGCCAACTGAAAAAAGCCACTTGATGGTGCCATCGGTCGAAGTGTGCGAACCGATGGTTTCCAAGCCTTTGACCAGCGCATGTTGTTTGAGCTTGTGGCGAAAACCCACCGCCAAATCGGTCATGAGATCAAAATTGGACTCGCCTTTTTGATGGATCCAGCGAAACAATTGCTGAGCGCGAAAGCGCTTTTCCCCCAGACCTTCACAAAAGGCCTGCAAACCATGAAGATCAAAGTCCAGTAAGTTGGTCGTCATGGCTTTCAACGGGTTTGCCAATGCGTGCAAACCCGCCAATGGCTCATCGCGAGTAGGTGTTCATGCCCGCAAAAAAGAAAGCGATTTCAGCCTTGGCAGTGTCCGGGCCGTCTGAGCCGTGAGCCGCATTGGCGTCGATGCTGTCCGCAAAGTCTGCACGAATGGTGCCAGGAGCGGCTTTTTTGGGGTCTGTGGCACCCATCAAATCACGGTTTTTCAAAATGGCGTTTTCGCCTTCGAGCACCTGAATCATCACAGGGCCAGAAACCATGAAATCAACCAAATCTTTGAAAAAAGGACGGTCTTTGTGGACGGCATAAAAGGCCTGGGCTTCTGCATGGGACAAATGGGCCATTCGCGACGCCACAATTTTCAAACCCGCGGCCTCGAAGCGGGCATAAATTTGGCCAATCACATTTTTGGCAACGGCATCGGGCTTGATGATGGACAGGGTGCGTTCAATCGACATGACATTTCTCGGGTTATGACCAGCCAAACCGGCTGAAAAGATTGATTATTTTAACTGAGTGGCGAAAGCCCTCATGCCAGGCCTTGTACTTTTAGCGCCCAGCCCTGTCCTTGGCCCGAGATGGACGGGCAAGGCCCACGGGACCCTTTCTCGCACTCGGCTTGGCCTTGCGCAAGCGCCTCAAACTGTCAGCGCCAATCAAGGGCGTGACCGGGGCTGGGCGAGCCATAGAACCGCTGGCGTCATCATGGCCTTCATGGTTGGCATTTGAACCCGCAAAGTGGTGCACAGGAGAAGGCACCGGCACGGCTTTTCGCGATGGCCGAGTGGGTGGTGATGGCACAACAGCCGACGGGGGTTTCGTGCGCCCCACTCCGCCCACGGCCTGGGTCAAAGCGCGAACGTCAGTTTCGTCCAACTCCATCCAGGCCCCTCGTTTGAGCCCTTGCGGCAGAACCATGGCGCCATAGCGAATGCGGATCAGTCGGCTCACAGCGTGTCCAAGCGACTCCAGCATCCGCCTGACTTCGCGATTGCGCCCTTCTGAAATGGTCACCCGGTACCAGCAATTGGCACCTTCCCCGCCCCCATCTTGGATCGCACCAAACCGGGCTGGTCCATCATCCAACATGACGCCATCGAGCAATTTTTGCTTTTCAACATTGCTCAATGCCCCCAACACCCGAACGGCGTACTCGCGCTCCAGACCAAAGCGGGGGTGCATCAGTTGGTTGGCCAATTCACCGGAGCTGGTGAAAAGCAAAAGGCCTTCTGTGTTGAGGTCAAGCCGCCCCACGGCTTGCCATTTGCCCTGCCACAGCTTGGGTAATTTTCGAAACACTGTGGGCCTGTTTTGTGGGTCATCCATGGTGACCACTTCGCCCACGGGCTTATGGTATGCAATGACGCGCAAAGGCGGCGCAGCAAACCTCAATTTCAAGGGTTTGCCAGCCAACTTGACCTGGTCCCCCACTTGCACCCGCTGACCCACATGGGCGGGCACATCGTTCACGGTGATCTTGCCTTGGGTGATCAAGGACTCCATTTCAATCCGCGAGCCCAAGCCAGCTTGGGCCAGTAATTTATGCAGCTTGGGGCTTTCAGCTTGGGGCAACAACACACGCTTTTGCGACACAACAGAAGGCGCTTGATGCTGGGCGTCAAATTCACCCGAAATCACATCTTCAAAACGGATGGAAACGGACGCCGTTTTAGCTTCCACCCTGCCTGCTGGCGACCGCTTGGAGCGGCGACCCGTGTTGTTTGCGGTCATGATGGGGGAAGATCCTGATCTTCTGTGGCTTCAAGCACTTGCTCGGCATGCTCCAAGCTGAGTTGCAAGGTATCACCGTTTGCTTCCAGCACCGCCAGTGCATCCAAGGGGTTGTGCGGATTTTCCAGTCCAGGCAATTGGTCCAAGGAAGTCAGTCCCAGATCATCCAAAAACTGTCGCGTGGTGGCATACAACGCTGGACGACCCACCGACTCACGGTGCCCAATGACCTCAACCCAACCTCGGTCTTCAAGCTGTTTGATCACCATGGAATTGATGGTCACGCCTCGAATGTCCTCCATATCCCCACGGGTGGCTGGCTGACGATAGGCAATGATGGCCAGGGTTTCCATGGCGGCACGAGAATATTTGGGCGGTTTTTCTGGGTGAAGGCGGTCCAAAAAGACCCTCATCTCAGGCCTGCTTTGAAAGCGCCAGCCCGAGGCCACTTGAACCAGCTCTGCACCACGCTGTACCCAATCGAGCTGCAGATCTGACAGCAAACCTTTGATGGTGTCCATGCCCAGCTGATCTTGAAAAAGCGCGCTCAGCTCCCTGGCCGCAAGCGGCTGCTGGGTGCAGATCAAAGCAGTTTCAAGGACACGTTTGGCATCCGATGTGTTCATGGGGGGTGGCGGCAAAAACCGTGAAAAAGATAACTTAAGTGTCTTCAAAAGCCGAGGACATGGCTCAAACAAATGAGGGCTAATTGTAACTGAGGCCCATGGCAGAAACAGCCTGGCGCATGTCTGGTGGCAATGGCAATTGCCACTCGCAAGTATCACCTGTCATGGGGTGGATGAACCCAAGTTTATGGGCATGCAAGGCTTGGCGCTGTATGTCTGAATTTACTTTTCCACCGTAAAGCGTATCGCCAACCAGTGGGTGACCCAAATGGGACAGATGGACCCGAATTTGATGGGTTCTTCCCGTAGACAAGGTGCAGTGAAGCAAACTGACATCCTCGTTTCGATCCAAACAGGTCACGTGGGTTTGAGCGACTTTTCCGGAATGCCGCGACAAGTCCACCACCGCCATGCGCAAACGTTGGCGCGGATCTCTTCCAATCGGCAAATCAACATCTCGCCCACCACCTTGCCAAGATCGGTGGGTCAAAGCCAAATACTGCCGCTGCACCTGACGCTTAGAAATCAAACTGACCAAAGCATCCATGCAAGCACGGCTGCGCGCAATGACCATCAAACCACTGGTGTCTTTGTCCAATCGGTGAACGATGCCCGCCCTGGGAGTGAGCCAAGAAGATGCGTCCAAAGCCAATAGGCCATTGAGCAAGGTACCCGACCAATTCCCCGGTGCGGGATGAACCACCAATCCAGCAGGCTTGCAAATCACGCGCAAATGTTCATCCACATAAACGGTCTCAATCGCCATCTCTTGCGCTTGAAAGGCCTGGCTTTGCAATGTCGGCCTGATCTCTACTTCAAACCCTTGCCCAGACTTGACTTTGGAAGATGGTTTGAATTGGGCGAAACCCTCCAAGGGGCGAACCCTTTGGTCTGCAATGAGCTGACCGACAAAGCTGCGAGAGAAATCTTTCAGCGCTTGGGACAATGCCAAATCAAAACGCATGCCATGTTGATCGGGGGTGATGCGTATTTGCCTCCATTCAACCTCTGTCCCCTCAGGGTCAGGGCCATCCAACAAGTCCTCATCCCCCATGGCCTCTGTGGCGGGCGTGCTGGGGTTGGACATGATCGATAATGTGCTGGTAGAGATAGACAAGGTGTATGAATGTTGAGATTACTTAGATTATCAAGCTTAATCGCCCTGTTGTGGCTGGTGGCGGGATGCGCTTCGAATAACGACCCCACGGCTGGGTGGACCGTTGAAAAACTGCACGAAGAGGCCAAGAGTGAAATGGCTGCTGGTGCCTACGAAAAGGCCATTGGCCTTTATGACAAGCTCGAGGGGCGTGCTGCTGGCACAGTTTTGTCGCAACAGGCACAACTTGAAAAGGCATTTGCGCAGTTTAAAAACAACGAACCCATTTTGGCAGTGGCCACTTTAGATCGGTTCATTCGCCTCAACCCTGTCAACCCCGCTTTGGATTACGCCCTGTACCTGAAAGGCACTATCAATTTCAATGACGACTTGGGTTTGCTGGGTGGCATTTTGAAGCCTGATTTGTCGGAGCGCGATCAAATGGCCGCCCGCCAATCATTCGAAGCCTTCAAAGAGTTGGTGACACGCTTTCCTGACTCTCGCTACGCCGCTGATTCCATTGCCCGCATGCAGTACATCGTCAATACCTTGGCCAGGTCTGAGCTGAATGTGGCCAAATACTATTTGAGAACGGGTGCTTGTGTGGCTGCAGTGAACCGGGCTCAAACTGTGGTGCAAGACTTCCCGACGTCTGAATCCATTGAGGAAGCTTTGGGCATTTTGATGCGCTGCTACGACACCCTGGGCCTGAGTGCCTTACGAGATGACAACAAGCGAATATTGGAGAAGAATTTCCCCAACAGCCCTTTGTTGGGAAAACCCATTGTGAAAGTCGCCCCCTCAGCAGACCCTCTTAAGAAGCCTTGGTGGAAACTGTGGTGATGTTCACCAGCGCATCCCAGAAATCCTCGGTCTGGGCAATCTGCTGCATCATCGGCAACGCAGCCAATATACGCCGCCCATAAGTGGCACTCAGCAAGCGGTTGTCCGCTATCAATAAACCACCCCGGTCGGTTTCGTGTCGAATCAAACGCCCCGCACCTTGTTTCAGTGCCACGATGGCCTCCGGCAAGGAATGATATGAAAAAGCATTTTTTCCTTGTGCCTGTAGCCTAATGCCCCTGGCTTTGACCAGCGGGTCACCGGGGGAGGGAAAAGGCAATTTATCAATGATCAGCAATTGCAAAGCTTGACCAGGGACATCAAAGCCCTCCCAAAAGCTGGCCGAGGCCACCAATACACATCCTGGTGCACCCCCATCACTGCCTTGACGAAAACGCTCCATCAACCTTCTTTTAGGCCATTGACCTTGTAGCAATACTTCGATGCCCGAAACATCCGACAGCACTTGGGTGATTTCCTCTCCAATCACAGACAAAGCTTTCAAGCTGGTGGTCAAGACCAACGTGCGGCCACCCAATCGGAGAGCACCTTCTGCTGCGAGTTTGGCCACCGCCAAACTGTGATTGGGATCGATTGGCTTGGGAAAGTTCGCAGGTATGTGCAACAACGCTTGATGCTGATAATCAAAAGGGCTGGCAACGCGCATGACTGTTGCGTTGCTCAAACCGATGGGCTCGGTGAACCAGTTTAACGAAGGCTCATCGCCCAAGGTGGCCGAAGTGAAGATCCAAGTTTTGGGCAACATCCCCTCGCTGGCGTTTGGCGAAGCTTTGTTTAACTCCGTGCTGAAAGCATCCGCAATGTCCAACGGTGATTCAACGCATTTGATTTGCCCTGAAGCTTCAACCCAACGCACGGCGGTAGCCTCAGCGGGTTGTAAAAACTGATCCACCCTGCGCGCCAATTCGTTGGCCCGTTCATACAAGCGAATGAAGTCGGGGGCGATTTCGCTCACAGAATCCAAAGCCAATATCAAATGGGACAAAGCCGCCCCCACATCTTGCATGACTTGCTGCCAGTGTTGTGGGTGGCAACCCAGTGGAGAAGTTTGATCCCAGCCCAGTCGACCCCCTGGAACTTGTTGGGGCAGGGACAGCCGCCAATCACGGGCGGCTTTTTCCAAACTGCTGCACAAACCATTCCAATCGGCCAATCCACGCGCCATTTGCAATCCGGCGATCAACACATCACGCCGCAAGTCGATCAGTTGGGCGCTCGACAAGTCTTTGCCCAAAAACGCCACACCCGTTTCATTCAACTGGTGCGCCTCATCAAAAACGACTACCCGGGCAGAAGGCAATAACTCCGACATGGAGGCTTCGCGAACGGCCATGTCGGCAAAAAACAAATGGTGATTGACCACCACCACATCTGCAGCCATGGCTTTGCGCCTGGCCTCCAATACATGGCAAGACCTGAAATCGGGACAGTTAGACCCCAAGCAATTTTCCCGCGTAGACGTCACCATGGGAATGATGGGAGAACGGTCGTCCAAACCGTCCACCTCGGCTAAATCGCCTGTCTGGGTTTGTTGCGCCCACTGGACAATGATGGACATGTGTGCTCGACCATTGCGGTCTGCATGCGCTTCTTGCCCCATGTGCTGGCGCATGCGATGGGTGCACAAATAGTTGGATCTACCTTTTAACAATGCCAATCGAATGGGTAGGCCCAGCGCATCAATCAATGTCGGCAAGTCACGGTCGAAAAGTTGATCCTGCAAAGCTTTTGTGGCGGTGGAGAGCAAAATTCGCTCTCCACTCATCAAGGCCGGGACCAAATAAGCATAGGTTTTTCCCACACCGGTACCCGCTTCAATCACCAACGAGCCGCCCTGCTCAATTTGGCGGGCCACTGCCAAAGCCATATCTGTCTGCCCGTCTCTGACGAGAAAATGTCCTGGCATCCTAGACATTAAACCGTTGACGCCAAAGGCCGCTGCCACTTGTTCTGTCAGTGATGTGTGCGCATGAGTTTGGGGTCCAGAGTGGTGCTGGAAATTTGACGCCTCGGTCATGGTGTTTTTAAGACCGCAAGGACATGCCAACCCTTTTCATCCGACCAATGCATTTCAACTGCATCGGGATGTTGCTGAGCGCTAAGTTGTTTTTCTTCAAACCTCTTGCGCTGAGCCGGCTCTTTTATTGGAGATTTCAGTTGGGTTTCAGCGCCTGGCTCAGCGCAAACCATTTTCTTCGCAGAAAAAGACGTCTTGACTTCGGTCAACGGTTGGGGTTGCGCTGTGCTTGCAACATCATTGGGAAACGTTGGCGCCTTCATGACCAGACTTTGCATTTTTTCTTGGGTGCTTTGTAAACGAGCCTGTTGTATTGGTTCGGCTTCGCTTTTTTTGAGGGGGCCCAATTCAGCATTGAGAACCCCATTGGCGACATACTTGCAATCAGATACCGAAAATTCTGACAACACAGCCGCAATGAATTTTCATATTTTTCATGTGCAGCCAGTCGTTGTACAAAATAGTCGCTCACCTGTGCAATGGGCGATTCGCACCCAACCAAGACAGGGCATATCAAATCAAGGCCAAAGGCCAGCCAACGGCCCTTGTAGGCCGGCTTCAAGGCTGCAACTTCAGGTGAGTGCCGTGTCGACAAGACGCCTCTCCATGGCCAAGTATTCTGAGGACTGCATTTCCTGAAGCCTAGAAACGGTTCGAGGAAATTCGTGGGACAGGGGGCCTTTGAGGTATAAAAGTTCTGGTGCCACCTCAGCCGACATGATCAATTTGACACGCCGATCGTACAAAACATCGATCAGCCAAGTGAAACGCCTGGCCTCAGAGGCCATTCGCATGGGCATCTGAGGCACGTCGCTGAGAAAAATGGTGTGAAACTGGGACGCCAACTCCAAGTAATCGTTCTGTGAGCGCGCGCCGCCACACAAGGTTTTGAAGTCAAACCATGCCACGCCTCCGGCGCGCCTCAGGGCAAGCACATCTCTGGATTCAATGCGCAATACAGGATCTTGGTCTGCACATTCAGCCAGCCTGGCAAATGTGTCAGCCATCGCCAGCGTCACACTCTCGGCCAAGGGAGTGTGGTACAGATTGGCTTGCTCCAATGTTTGTTGTCTGTAATCTGTTCCGTTGTCCATGTGGACCACTTCTAATTTTTCATTCAACAGGGCGATCGCAGGCAAGATGCGATCGCGGTGCAACCCATCTGGATACAAGTCATTGGGTTTGAAATTGGAGGTGGTGACAAACCCCACGCCATGGCTGAACATGGCATCCAAGAGGCGGTGCAAAATCATGGCATCCGTGATATCAGCCACATGAAATTCGTCAAAACATATCAGTTTGAACCTCTGGGCCATCCGTTTTCCCAACTCATTCAATGGATTGACCGTGCCTTGCAAGTCATGTAGCTCACGATGTACTTCGCGCATGAACTCGTGAAAATGCAAACGCGTTTTCCGCTTTACCGGCACTGCATTGAAAAAACAATCCATCACGAAGCTTTTCCCACGGCCCACTCCGCCGTACATATAGACGCCCCTGGGAATTTCGGGTCGACTGATCCATTTTTTAAAGGGGTTGGAGCTGGTTTTTTCGTATGCGGCCCAATCACTGGCACAGCGATCCAAGGCGGCCACCGCACGCAGTTGAGCTGGGTCACTCACATGACCCCGTTTTGCCAACTCTTCCAGGTAAATTTGGTGAACAGACATGAATGGTTCCGATTGTGCCCTGGGCTGATAACGCGATCAAATTTTTTCAGCCAACGAACAGGTCGAGCTGGCATCAAAAAAAAACCCGCCAAAGACGACGGGTCTTGATCACAGTGGCAGGGCTTTAAAAGTTAAGTGTCCTTTTGTCCACCGCCAAAGCCGCTTCCTTGGTGGCTTCGCTGAGTGAGGGATGGGCATGGCAAATACGCGCAATGTCCTCGGCGCTGGCCCTGAATTCCATTGCAACTACGGCCTCCGAGATCAACTCCGAAACCTGAGGGCCAACCATGTGCACGCCCAAAATTTCATCGGTTGTGGCATCTGCCAAGAACTTCACCATGCCCGTGGTGTCACCCAATGCACGGGCACGACCATTGGCCAAGAAAGGAAATGTGCCCGCTTTGTAAGCCACGCCATCGGCTTTGAGTTGCTGCTCGGTTCGACCCACCCAAGCGATCTCGGGGCTGGTGTAAATCACCCAAGGAATGGTGTTGAAGTTCACATGCCCGTGTTGTCCGGCGATGCGCTCAGCCACGGCCACGCCCTCTTCCTCGGCTTTGTGGGCCAGCATGGGGCCACGCACCACGTCACCGACCGCCCAGATACCAGGCAAATTGGTTTTGCAGTCAGCATCCACCACGATGGCGCCACGTTCGTCAAGCTGCATACCAACTGCATCGGGATGCAAACCCGTGGTGTTGGGCACACGACCAATGCTCACAATGAGTTTGTCGGCATCTAACTTCACCGCGTCACCTTTGGCATTGGTGTAGTTGACCGTCACGCCTTTTTTACCATTGACGATCTCGCCAACCTTCACGCCAAGCTCAATCTTCAAACCTTGCTTGTCAAAAGCTTTCTTGGCTTCTTTGGCAATCTGCTCGTCGACCGCGCCCAAGAATGTCGGCAGGCCTTCAAGGATGGTGACCTCTGCACCGAGGCGACGCCACACCGAGCCCATTTCCAAACCAATCACACCCGAGCCAATGAGGGCCAATTTTTTGGGCACGGCGCCCACGCGCAATGCGCCATCGTTAGACAGCACATTGACTTCGTCAAACGGTGTGCCGGGCAAGGCGCGGGCGCTCGATCCTGTGGCAATGATGATGTGTTTGGCCATGAGGGACTCTTCAGCCTTGCCCGACACTTTGATTTCATAGCCTGCATCGGACTTGCTGGCAAACGCACCACGACCATGGAAAAACGTGACCTTGTTCTTTTTGAACAAGTACAAAATACCATCGTTGTTTTGCTTGACCACGGTGTCTTTGCGGGCCAACATTTGGCCAATATCCATCTTCACGCCCGTGGCTGTGATGCCGTGCTCGGCAAAGTGGTGGTTGGCGTGGTCAAAGTGCTCAGACGACTGCAACAAGGCTTTGGAAGGTATACAGCCCACGTTGGTGCAAGTACCGCCAGGCGCAGGGCCACCAGCGGCGTTTTGCCATTCATCGATGCAAGCGACTTGAAAGCCCAGTTGGGCCGCGCGTATGGCGGCAATGTAGCCGCCAGGTCCCGCGCCGATGACGATGACATCAAATGGTTTGCTCATGGTGATTCCCATCAGATATCAAAAAGCAAACGAGCGGGGTCTTCTAGCGCTTCTTTCATCGCCACCAAACCCAACACAGCTTCACGGCCGTCGATGATTCGGTGGTCGTAAGACATGGCCAAATAGTTGATGGGTCGAACCACCACTTGACCATTTTCGACAACGGCCCTGTCTTTGGTGGCATGTACGCCCAAAATCGCCGACTGTGGCGGGTTGATGATGGGTGTCGACAGCATTGAACCAAAGACCCCACCATTGCTGATGGAGAAGGTGCCACCTGTCATGTCCTCAATACCCAGTTTCCCGTCGCGGGCCTTGGCGCCAAATTCCGAAATTTTCTTTTCAATTTCGGCAAAGCTCATTTGGTCGGCATTGCGCAGAATGGGCACCACCAAACCACGGGGAGAGCCCACGGCAATACCAATGTCGAAATAGCCGTGGTAGACGATGTCGCTTCCATCCACTGAGGCATTGAGAACAGGGTATTTTTTCAAGGCATGCACGGCCGCTTTGACAAAGAAGCTCATGAAGCCGATCTTCACCCCATGCTCTTTTTCGAACTTTTCCTGAAAACGTTTTCTCATTTCCATCACCGGTGCCATATTGACCTCGTTGAACGTGGTCAATATGGCATTGGTCGACTGCGACTGGAGCAGGCGCTCTGCCACCCGTGCCCGCAAGCGGCTCATGGGCACACGTTGTTCGGGTCGGTCGCCCAAATCAACAGTGGGCCCAGAAACTTGCGGCAACGATGGGACAACCACGCCTGTAGGTATTGATGAGGTGACAGCAGGCTTGTTGCCGCTGGCCACCGCACCCAACACATCACCTTTGGTGATGCGACCGTCTTTGCCGGTGCCAGCTATCGAGCCAGCTGACAAAGCATGGTCGGCGATCAATTTGGCAGCAGACGGCATCGCCACCTGGGCTTTGCCCGCATCAGCGGGAGTACTCGCGGCCTTGGCCACCGGTGCCGCAGCAGCTGGAGCATCTGCCGGGGTTGCCGACATTTTTCCATCGGTATCAATGCGGGCAATCAATTGCTCTGCAATGACCGTGCCGCCATCTGCCACCAAAATCTCTGACAAAACACCAGCCGCAGGTGCAGGCACCTCCAAAACAACTTTATCGGTTTCAATTTCAATCAAAATTTCATCGGCAGAAACGGTGTCCCCTGCCTTCTTTTTCCATTGCAACATCGTGGCTTCGGCCACCGATTCGGACAATTGCGGGACTTTTACTTCAACGATCGACATGTGTTTTCCTAGGATTGGTTTTTTCAGCGGTCTTTGAGGGACTCACGACAGATTTCATTTTGTCAGGACAAAGCCCTTGAGCTTGGCAAAAGACGCATCCACCAAAGCCCTCTGTTGGTCTTGATGCAAGTGCGAATACCCGACCGCAGGGGAGGCCGAGGCCGTGCGGCCTGCGTAACCCAGCTTTTGACCTTCGATCATGTTTTCATGGATGTTGTGTTGAATGAAAAACCAAGCACCTTGATTTTGAGGTTCGTCTTGGCACCATACAATTTCTGCCGCGTTGGGGTACTTTTTCAATTCATTGGCAAAAGCTTTGTGTGGGAATGGATACAACTGCTCTAAACGAAGAATCGCCGTATCGTCATGTCCCTTTTCTTCTCGCTTCTTGGCCAAGTCGTAATAAACCTTGCCCGAGCACACCAAAATACGTTTGACTTTTTCATTTTTAAGTTCGGCATTTTCAGGGATGATGGTTTGAAAACTACCCTTGGTGAACTCTGACACAGGAGACGCCGCATCCTTGTTTCGCAACAAAGATTTGGGCGTGAAGATAATTAAAGGCTTACGCAAATTGCGCACCATTTGGCGTCGCAAAACATGAAAGATTTGACTGGCAGTGGTGGGTTGAACAATTTGCATATTGGTATCAGCGGCCAATTGCATGAAACGCTCCACCCGAGCCGAGCTGTGCTCAGGGCCTTGCCCTTCATAACCATGGGGGAGCATCAAGGTGATGCCATTCACACGGCCCCACTTCACTTCCCCAGAGGCGATGAACTGGTCAATCACCACTTGCGCACCATTGGCGAAGTCGCCAAACTGAGCCTCCCAAATGACCAAGGTATTGGGGTCATTGGATGCATAGCCGTACTCAAAGCCCAATACAGCTTCCTCAGAAAGGATAGAGTCGATCACCACAAATGGTGCTTGATTGTCACTGACATTTTGCAAAGGCACGTGAGTACCCGTATCCCATTTCTCTCGATTTTGATCGTGGACAACGGCATGTCTGTGGGTGAAAGTTCCGCGGCCTGAATCTTCACCAGACAAACGAATGGGATAACCTGAAGACACCAACGAGGCAAAGGCCATGTGCTCGCCCATGCCCCAATCCACCGGAATATCACCCCGCCCCATGGCAGCGCGATCGTCATAGACTTTTTTGACCAGTTGATGCGGGGTGATCGAAGATGGCAAAGTGGTGATTTTTTCCGCCAATCGCTTCCACTCTGCCAAAGGGATGGCCGTATCACCGGCATCCGTCCACTTTTTCCCCAAGTAAGGGGACCAATCCACTGTGAATTTGGTTTTGAAATTGGTGAGGACAGGGTCTGATGTGTGCCGTCCTTCATCCAATGCCTGTCGGTAGGCCTTGACCATGTCGTCGCCGAGTTGGTCGCCCAGACCCTGAGTCGCCAATTTGTCGGCGTAGTGTTTTCTGGTGCCTGGGTGCGCTGATATTTTTTTATACATCAACGGTTGGGTCAGGCTGGGGGTGTCTTGCTCGTTGTGACCTAATTTTCTAAAGCACGTGATGTCTACCACCACATCTTGTCGGAAAGCCATTCGAAACTCAAGGGCCAACTGGGTGGCCAACACAACGGCCTCGGGATCATCGCCATTCACGTGCAACACCGGGGCTTCAACCATTTTGACGATGTCGGTGCAAAACACAGACGATCTCATGTCTCTGGGGTCAGAGGTGGTAAAGCCAATTTGATTGTTGATGATGATGTGAACGGTTCCACCGGTGGTGTAACCACGGGTTTGGGCCAGGGCCAAGGTTTCTTGGTTCACGCCCTGTCCTCCAAAAGCGGCATCACCGTGCACCAAAACGGGCAACACCTGGTCTCCTTTGGGGTCTCCGCGGCGGTCCATGCGGGCTCGAACGGAGCCCTCCACGACGGGATTCACAATTTCCAAATGCGATGGGTTGAAAGCCAAGGACAGGTGAACCGGACCACCAGAGGTGGTGACATCCGAGCTAAAACCTTGGTGATATTTGACATCGCCAGAGGGCAACTCTTCTGGAGCTGTGTGGTCAAACTCAGCAAATAAATCTTTGGGCAATTTGCCCATGGTGTTGACCAGCACGTTCAAACGACCGCGGTGGGCCATGCCAATCACAACTTCTTGGACACCAAGTGCACCAGCACCTTGGACCAACTCATCCATCGCCGCAATAAAACTCTCGCCACCCTCGAGAGAAAAACGTTTCTGTCCCACATATTTGGTGTGTAAAAAGCGCTCCAAGCCTTCAGCCGCAGTCAGCCGATCCAAGATATGCTTCTTCTTTTCGGCCGTGAAATTTGGCTTGCTGCGAATGCTTTCTAACTTTTGCTGCCACCACCGTTTTTGGGCCATGTCAGAGGTGTACATGTACTCTGGACCCAAAGTTCCACAGTAAGTGTCTCGCAGTGCGTTGATCAGTTCACGCAAACTCATTCGATCTCGACCAAAGAATGTATTGCTGGTGTCAAATATGGTTTCTTGATCGGCGTCCGAAAAACCATAAAAAGAAGGTTCGAGCTCAGGTATGTGCGGCCGCTCTGTGCGTTGAAGCGGGTCTAAATCAGCCCATCTTTGACCCACATTGCGGTAGGCAGCAATCAACTGCTGGGCCGCCGTGCGTTTGCGACCCATTTCTAAATCATTGCTGGCCATGACAACACGCGTTCCGCCAGCCTTGGCACGCTCAGCAAATGCATTGACCACAGGCAAATGCGCCACATCTTTGGCTTGACTGCCATCAACCGCATTCACATGCTGCAAAGCGTCAAAATATGAGCGCCATGAATCAGGAACGCTGCCGGGGTTGGTCAGGTAGTTTTCATACATCTCTTCGACGTACGGGGCGTTGCCACCAAACAGGTAGGTGTTGCCAGAATAAGATTGATAGACGGATGTTCCGCCCTGAGAAGGATCACTCATTTCGCTGACCTCCGCACCCCTTGAGGGCGCATAAGCTGGTTGAAAAAAACCTTCCGCGACACGGCTAAACCGGTTGGCGGATGCGACTGTGGCTGGGAAGGGCCTTAGTTCGACAAGTATTGTGCCATTGATTGTTGCGGCCAAGGACTACTTCAAAAGTTATCGTTGCCGCCTCTGGTCAGCCCACTTGCAGCTTGACCTGCTCCAAAGCGCTGGGGTCTTCCATGGTGGTCAAGTCGCCTGGGTCGCGTTTTTCGCAAACAGCTTGTAGCGCACGGCGCAACAATTTGCCACTGCGGGTTTTGGGCAGAGCAGTCACCACGAAGATGCGCGAGGGTCTGGCCAC
>CAMDLJ010000004.1 GCA_945901665.1 Bordetella parapertussis
CCTTTGATCGATCAGCGCCAGTTGGGCCCGGCCTGGGATTTGCCCCAGCCCTTGGTCGTGCCCAAGGGCGAGCTGCGCGACTTGCGTGCGCGGCCCTTGCGCGATTTGCGCATCAGCGTGACCGACCGATGCAACTTTCGTTGCAACTACTGCATGCCCAAAGAGGTGTTTGACAGCAGCTACACCTATTTGCCCCAATCATCGTTGCTGAGCTTTGAAGAAATCACCCGGGGGGCACGCCAGTTTGTCGCCCATGGGGTACAAAAAATTCGGCTGACAGGCGGTGAACCGCTGCTGCGCAAACACATCGAAGTGCTGATTGCGCAGCTGTCTGAACTGCAAACCCCCGAGGGGCAGGCCCTGGACCTGACCTTGACCACCAACGGCTCTTTGCTCGCGCGCAAGGCCCCTGCATTGAAGCAGTCGGGCTTGAAACGCATCACCATCAGCCTGGACGGATTGAGCGACACCGTCTTTCGCCAAATGAACGATGTGGACTTCCCGGTCAGCGATGTGCTGGATGGCATCCAAGCAGCGCTCGATGCTGGTTTGGGCGTTGACGCCTTGGGCAGGCCCAGTGGGATCAAGATCAACATGGTGGTCAAGCGTCACACCAACCTGGGCGAGGTTTTGCCCATGGCGCGGCACTTTTTGGGCAGTGGCATGGCTTTGCGCTTCATTGAATACATGGACGTGGGTGAAACCAACGGCTGGGCCATGGATGAGGTGGTCCCCTCGCGCGAATTGCTCCAATTGCTTCAAACTGAGTTTCCATTGGTGCCCTTGTCGGCATCTACGCCTGGCGAGACCGCCCAGCGCTGGGGCCACGCGGGCGCGGACGGCCAACACGACCCCGCTTTGGGTGAAATTGGCTTGATCAGCAGCGTGACCCAGGCCTTTTGCGGCGACTGCAACCGCGCCCGGCTGTCCACCGAGGGCCAGGTCTATTTGTGCCTGTTTGCCAGCCACGGGCACGATCTGCGAAGCTTGGTGCGCCAAGGGGCCAGCGATGCGCAACTCAGCGCAGCCATTGCCCAAATTTGGAATGGCCGCGACGACCGTTACTCTGAGCTGCGCGGTGCCCACCAAGGTACTTCGGGCAGCGGCCACAAGCGCGTCGAAATGAGCTACATCGGTGGCTGATGCACTGCACTTGAAACCTTGTTGAGCCCCTGAGACCTACGCATGAGCCACAGCATTTCCACGCAAGACATCACCGGGCTGGTTTTGGCCGGTGGGCGGGGCTCCCGCATGGGCGGGGTGGACAAGGGCTTGCAAAACTTCCAAGGCCTGCCGTTGGCCTTGCACACCTTGATGCGCCTGAGCCCGCAGGTGGGCGAAACCATGGTCAATGCCAACCGCAATTTGGCCGCTTACGAGGCTTTCGGTGCACCGGTGTGGCCCGACACCTTGAGTGACCATGCCGGTCCCCTGGCTGGTTTTTTGACCGGCTTGGAACGCTGCGAAACCCCTTACCTGCTGACCGTGCCCTGTGACACGCCCTGGTTCCCCACCGACTTGGCCGAGCGCATGGCCCAGGCCTTGGACGGATCAGATCAGGGCATCGCCATGGCCAGCGGCCTAGAGACCGACCCAAACGGCCAAACCCAACTGCGCACCCAGCCGGTTTTTTGCCTGCTGCCGGTGTCTTTGCTGGAGAGCTTGGTGCGCTTCACCCACGGTGGGGGGCGCAAAATTGACCAGTGGACGGCGCAACACCCCACGGTGGCCGTGCCCTTCAACCAAGCCCAGGACGATCCGCGCGCTTTTGCCAACGCCAACACCTTGGCCGAATTGCAGCGGCTGGCCAGTTAACAGGGCATGGCCATGAAGTCACTGGCGCAAATTGCCGCTGCCTTGGAAGGCTATGACCCGCAAGCCTTGTCGGTGCCACAGGTACAGGCCTTTTTAGAACAACTCGCCCCTTTGCGGCTGGATGGCCCGTCAGAAACCTTGGCCGTGATGGCTGCAGGCGAGCGCATCTTGGCCCAAGAAGTGATTTCTCCGGTGGATGTGCCACCCCATGACAACTCCGCCATGGACGGTTACGCCTTTGCAGGCGCAGACTTGTCCGCCAACGAACCCACTGCGCTCACCTGCGTGGGCCATGCGCTCGCAGGTGCTGCCTGGGCTGGGCCGCCCCTGCTGGCTGGCCAATGCCTGCGCATCACCACCGGGGCCATCATGCCCGCTGGGTTGGACACCGTGGTGGCACATGAAATGGTGGACATCCAAGGCGACCGCATCATCCTCCCCCCTGGGCGGGTGCAAACCGGTGACAACCGGCGCTTGCACGGCGAAGACATTGCCCTGGGTCAAGCCGCCCTGCGCCAAGGCCAAAAGATCACACCAGCGGCATGGGGCTTGTTGGCCAGCTTGGGGCTGCCCGAAGTGGCGGTGCGCCCACGCCTGCGGGTGGCCTACTTTTCCACCGGCGACGAAATTTTGAGCCTGGGACAAGCCCCCCGTGAAGGCGCGGTGTACGACAGCAACCGCTACACCGTGTGCGGCATGCTGCAGCGCATGGGCTGCGAATGGATAGATTTGGGCGTGGTGCCCGATGACCCACGGCTGCTGCGCGCGGCCTTTGAGGATGCGGCCCGCCGGTCTGACGCCATCATCACCAGTGGCGGCGTGAGTGTGGGCGAGGCCGACCACACCAAGGCCTTGATGCGCGAGCTCGGTGACGTGGACTTTTGGCGCATTGCCATGCGCCCGGGCCGGCCCATGGCGGTGGGTCGCATGGGTCAGACCCTGATGTTTGGCCTGCCTGGCAACCCGGTGGCGGTGATGGTGACTTTTTTGGCCTTTGTGCGGCCTGCCCTGTGGCGCATGATGGGCTGCACCGACGCGCCCCCCTTGCTGGTGCGGGCACACAGCCAGCAAGCCATGCGCAAAAAAGCGGGGCGCACCGAATACCAACGCGGGGTGGTCAGCCGCTCTGACAATGGGGATTTGCAAGTGCGCACCACCGGCAACCAAGGCTCGGGCGTGCTCAGCTCCATGGTGCATGGCAATGCCTTGATCGTCTTGCACCATGACCAAGGCCATGTGGCCGAGGGAGACCCGGTCGATGTAATGCTGTTTGACGGCGCGATTTAAGCGCCATCAACCGCAGACCCGCATCAGGCTGGGTCGTGTCCCGGCTCGTGGATCACCGTGGTGATGGCACCCGGCGTGGATTTGCGGGCAAACAAGGTGTACATGGTGGGCACCACAAAAATCGTCAGCAAAGTGCCCAGCGACATGCCACCCACAATCACCCAACCAATTTGACGCCGGCTTTCTGCACCCGCACCCGTGGCCATGGCCAGCGGAATGGCCCCCAGCACCATGGCACCGGTGGTCATCAAAATCGGGCGCAAACGCATGGTGGCGGCCTCTTTGACGGCCACCATGGTGCTCTTGCCCTTGGCGCGCATTTGGTTGGAGAACTCGACAATCAAAATGCCGTGCTTGGTGATCAAACCCACCAAGGTGATCAAGCCAATTTGGCTGAACACATTGAGCGAGCCGCCCGACCACTTGAGGGCGAGCAAGGCACCCACCATGGACAAGGGCACCGATAGCAAGATCACAAACGGGTCCACGAAGCTCTCAAACTGGGCGGCCAAGACCAAAAAGATGAACAACAGCGCCAGCACAAACACCAGCGCCAACGAGCCCGACGACTCGACAAATTCGCGCGAGGTGCCGTTGAGGTCGGTGGAGTAGCCGGGCTTGAGCACCTTTTTCGACACATCCTTCATGAACCCCAAAGCTTCACCCAAGGAGTAATTGGGGGCCAAATTGGCCGTGATGGTGGCACTGCGCCGCTGGCTGAAGTGGTTCAACTCGCGCGGCACCACCACCTCTTTGATTTTGACCAAAGCCGACAAGGGAATCATGGCTTCATTGCGGCCACGCACGAAAATCTTTTCAATGTCATTGGGGGTGTCGCGACCAGTTGCAGTGGTTTGCACCACCACTTCGTATTGCTCACCTTCGCGCTTGTAACGGGTGACGTTGCGCCCACCCATCATGGTCTCGACCGCACGGGCAATGGCGTCCACGGGCACGCCCATGTCGGCTGCGCGCTCGCGGTCCACCTCCATGCTGATCTCCGGCTTGTTCAAACGCAAATCAGTGTCGACGCTGACAATACCTGGGTTTTTGGCAATTTCATCTTGAAGTTGGCGGACCACTTGTGACAGGTTTTGGTAACTGTCGGAAGTCAGAATAACGAAGTTAAGAGGGCGTTCTCGAAAGCCTTGCCCCAATGAGGGCGGCGTGATGGGGAATGCCGTGACACCCGGCATGCTCGCCACCAAGGGCGTGATTTCACGCGCCACATCCATGGTGGTGCGGCTGCGCTGCTCCCACGGCAAGCCCCTGAAAAACACACTGCCTTGGGCCACAGTGGGATTGCCCACCACGGTGAAAATGCGGTCAAAGTCAGCCTGGTAGCGGGCGCCGATTTTTTCCAGCGCTTCGGCGTACTTCATGGTGTAGTTCATCGTGGCGCCATCGGGCCCGTTGATCACCGTCAGAATCACACCCCGGTCTTCCATGGGAGAAAGCTCGCTCTTGGTTTGCATGAACAAAACCACCGTGCCCACGGCAGCCGAGAGCATGATGCCCACCACAAACCAGCGGCGCGAAAAGTGGATGGGGCCCAGGCGGGCATCACCCAAGGTCCAACCCAACAAGCGGCTGTAACCGTTTTCAAGCCCGCGCAACAGCACTTCCATATTGCGGTCAAACCAATTGCGTTTTTCAGTGTGCTTGAGCAGCTTAGAGCACATCATGGGCGACAAGGTCAGGGCCACAAAGCCCGACACGATCACCGAACCGGCCAAAGCCAAGGCAAACTCCGCAAACAATCGGCCCGTGCGTCCCGGGGTGAAGGCCAACGGCGCGAACACCGCTGCCAAGGTCAAGGTCATCGACACCACCGCAAAGGCAATCTCCTTGGAGCCCACGATCGCGCCTTGGAAGGGCGTCATGCCCTCCTCAATGTGGCGGTAAATGTTCTCCAGCACCACGATGGAATCGTCCACCACCAAACCAATGGCCAGCACCAAGGCCAACATGGTCAACGAATTGATGGAAAAACCAAACAAAGCCATCATGGAAAAGGTGCCAATCAGCGCCACAGGAATGGTCACCAAGGGAATGATGGAAGCGCGGAAGGTGCGCAGGAAAAAGAAGATCACCAAGGCCACCAACACCACAGCTTCAAGAATCGTTGTGTAAACAGCTTTGATGGATCGGTCAATGAACACCGAGTTGTCGTTGGCCACTTCGATCTCAATGCCCGGTGGCAGGTTTTCCTTGATCTTGGGAAGCATGGCGCGCACAGCAGCGCTCAATTCCAAGGGGTTGGCGGTGGCATTGCGGATCACCCCCAGGGTGATGGCGTCGCGGCCATTCAAACGGGTCGCAGTGCGCTCTGACAAGGGTCCTTGGGCAACACGGGCCACATCTCTGATGCGCACTGGCATGCCGTTGACCAACTTGATGGTGATTTGCCCAAATTCTGCTGGTTTTTGCAAGTCGGTGGCGGCGGTCACGTTGAACTCGCGCAAATTGCTTTCAATGCGTCCTGCAGGCACCTCTAGGTTAGAGCGGCGCAAAGCGTCTTCCACATCTTGGGTGGTCAACTTGAAAGCGGCCAAGCGGTCGGGGTCAATCCAAATGCGCATCGAGTATTTGCGCTCGCCAAACACCCGCACATCGGACGCGCCGGGTGCGGTTTGCATCATGGGCTTGGCCACTCGGTTGGCCAACTCACTTAATTGCAGTGCGTCTAAAGTGTCGGAGCTGAATGCCAACCAAATCACCGGAAAGGCGTCGGCCTCAACCTTGGCGATCACCGGCTCATCAATGCCCTGGGGCAAACGCTGGCGCACCCGCGAGACCTTGTCGCGCACATCGGCAGCGGCAGAGTCGGGCTCGCGCGACAGCACAAATTTGACGGTGATTTGGCTTTGCTCTTGGCGGCTGATGGAGGTGATGACGTCCACGCCCTCAATGCCCGACAGCGAGTCTTCCAACACCTTGGTGACTTGGGACTCCACCACCGTGGAGGATGCGCCGACATATTTGGTTTCCACCGTGACCACGGGGTTGTCGATCTTGGGGTACTCGCGCACCGTGAGTCGGTTGAAGGACACCCAGCCCAACAACACAATCAACAAAGAGAGCACCGTCGCAAAAACCGGGCGTCTGATCGATATTTCAGGGAGTTGCATGCCTGTACCTCAATGAGATGGGATCAACGGGAAGCTGGCGGGGTAGCGCCAGCCTTGGGGCCTGCATCGGGTGCGGCGGCAGGCGCGGGCGCACCACCTGGCGCGGGGTTACCAGGACCGGCCCCCGGGTTGACTGGCGCACCCGGGGTGGGTGGTTTGCCCGCTCCACCCGGTCGGCCCAGCTCGACCACGCGCACCGCAGTGCCGTCTTTTTGCAAGCGCTGCTGGCCGGCCAACACCACCGTGTCACCTTCGGCCAAGCCGGTCAATATTTCCACCTGCCCCGGTCGGCGAATGCCAATGGTCACTTCCACACGTTTGGAAACCAACTTGGTATCGGGAGGTAAAGCACCCAAGTTTTCCATGGTGCTGGGCTCCACCAACTTGAACACAAATTGCCGCCCGGCTTGGGGAACGATGGCTTCTTCTGGCACAGCCAAGGCCTCGGGTTTGAAAGCAAACACCGCTGTGACGCGGGCAAACATGCCCGGACGCAATGGGCCAGAGGGGGCCGCTGCGGGCAATTCAGAAACCCGGCTGGCCAATACATTGGGGGGGCAACCCGAAGGCAACGGGGCCGCCGCAGCCACTGGGGCTGCCACTGGGCTGGGTGCTGTCGCTGCCGGGGTGCGGGCAGCAGCGCCGCCCACGGGCGCACCAGCCTTGTTCGCAGGACCCGCACCAGCCCCAGGCGCTGCACCTTTGGGGGCACCGGCGCCGCCTTTGCCTCCACCGGGCGGCAAAGAAGCCTCACCGGCCGTGTTGGCCATGACGGCGCGCACACCAATCGAGCGGCCATTGGCATCGATCAGTGGATCCACCGCCTCCACTTTGGCCTTGAACATGCGACCGGGCATGGCATCGATGTCGAGTTCGACCACTTGACCAGCCACCACTTTGCCCTGGTTGCGCTCGGGCAAGCGAAAGTCCACATACAAGGTGCCAATGTCTTCGAGGTTGATCAAGTCAGCGCCGTCTTTGACATAGTCGCCAATGTTGACGTTGCGAATGCCCACTGTGCCAGAGAACGGGGCAATGATTCGCATGCGATCCAACCGCGCACAGGACAAGGCCAACTGGGCTTGCGCCACTTGCAAACTCGCACCGCTCTCGTCGAGCACCCGCTGGGCGACAAAATTTTGTGCCACCAGTTCTTGATTGCGTTTGTGATTGGCGCTGGCGATCGACACCTGGGCCAAAGACTGCTGAACCTCGGCACGCTGCAATGTGTCGTCGAGTTGCACCAGCAATTGACCGGCGCGCACCCGGTTGCCATCGGTGAACCCCAAGGACAACACGCGACCGGCCACCTCAGGGCGCAGCATCACGTTTTGGCGCGAGCGCAAGGTGCCCACCGTTTGGGCGTCGTCGCGAATGCTGATCTTGGTGACCTGGGTCACTTCCACACCCATGGCACGCGGACCACCTGGTGCGCCGCCCCCTGGGCCCGCAGCGCCTGGCGCTCCACCACCCTTTGGTGCAGGCCCTGCAGCGGGTTTGAAGTTAACGATATCCGAGATGGACTTGCCTGGTTGCTGGAGCCACCAGGCAGCGCCGGAGGCCGCTGCAATGCCAATGACCGCGACCAAGGGGTAAATGATTTTTGTTGCCATGTCTCAGAATGTTGGAAAAGACAGATTTCAGAAATAAGCGCCGATTGTGGGGTAAATCCGCAGGTTCTGAATCCAGCAACGCCGATTAAGACGATCATGCAGATGTCACATAGATGACAACACCGAATCCACGCCGCAATTGGCCAATTGATCGGCCCGCTCATTGCCAGGATTGCCAGAATGGCCTTTGACCCAGCGCCAATCAATGGCATGGCCCGATTGGTGCACCACATCGTCGAGCGTTTGCCACAAATCCACATTTTTCACCGGTTGCTTGGCCGCCGTGCGCCAACCACGGGCCTTCCAACCGGCGATCCATTCGGTGATGCCCTTGCGCACATACTCGCTGTCCAAGTGCAACACCACCGCACAGGGTTGATTCAAGGCCCGCAAAGCCTCGATCACCGCCATCAACTCCATGCGGTTGTTGGTGGTCAGGCTTTCACCGCCAAAAATCTCCTTTTCTCGGCCCGCGCTGATCAGCAGCGCGCCCCAGCCGCCCGGGCCTGGGTTGCCTTTGCAAGCGCCATCGGTGTAAATCTCAACCGTCTTCATGGGTCACCTTGAAGCTTTGTGGTTGGCTGGTGGCGGGGCGGGCTTTGGCCGTGCTGGCTTGGCGCACCGCTGCCGCCGCTGGGCGCCGCCATGAGGCCCCTAAAAGGCGCATGCCATGCACCCGCTTGATCGCCACCAAGAAATAGGCTGCCCCCAAAATCGGCCACCATCGGTCGCCCGCCGGGTCCATCCAAGACCAACGCTGCAACCACACTTGCTTGTCGAAGGCGGGCCGGTAAATGCCAAAGCCACCGCTTTCGACCTGAAAGCTCAATAATTTGAGCCAATCGCGCAGGCGCCAGTAAGCCATCCAGTCCGACACCTCTGGCACAAATTGGTCAGTGGCGCCCCAACGCTTGAACCAGCGCGTTCTTTGCTGGCGCAAGCCCCACAAACTCATGGGATTGAGACCCGAAATCACCAACCGCCCTTCAGGGACCAAGACCCGCTCGACTTCTCGCAGGGTGGTGTGGGGGTCCAGGCTGGTTTCCAAGCCGTGGGGCAGCACCACCAAGTCCAAAGATTGATCGGCAAACGGCAAGGCCACGGATTCGGTGACAAAAACCGAGCGCTTGGCCCCCGGGTCTTGGGCTTGCTGGGGTTGCGCCAACCACAGTGCAAGGTCGGCATGGTTGCGGCAGGCCATCCAGCGGTGGGGCATGCGGTTGTGGCGCAGGGTGTCGATGTGTGGCAAACCCAGCTGCAATGCATGGTAACCAAACACATCGCCGACCACGCGGTCAAACTGCGTTTGCTGCCAATTCAACAGATATTGCCCAGGTGGGCTTAGCCACCAAGCGTTCAATCCAGGGGTTTCTATAATTTGAAGCTCCATGCATCTGACACCACTCCCCGCTTTCAACGACAACTACCTGTGGCTGTGGCATCACAACAGCCACGCGGTGGTGGTGGACCCGGGTGACGGTGAGGTGGTGATGCAGGCGCTGGCCCGATCGCAACTTCACCTCGAGGCCATTTTAGTCACCCACCACCATGCCGACCACACGGGCGGCGTGAATCTGCTGCGGCAAGCCACCCAGGCTGTGGTCTACGGACCGGCGGGTGAAAACATCCCCGGCCCCTATGTGGCCTTGACCGGCGGCGACACCTTTGTTTGGCAAGGGCAGCGGATCGAAGTCATCGACGTGCCCGGTCACACCGCTGGCCACATTGCCTACTTTGCGCCTGGCGAAGGCGATGCCCCTGTGCTGTTTTGTGGCGACACTTTGTTTTCTGGGGGCTGCGGTCGCTTGTTTGAAGGCACAGCAGCACAAATGCTGAGCAGCTTGGACAGGCTGGCAGCCCTGCCTGGCCCCACCCGGGTGTGCTGTGCCCACGAATACACCTTGTCCAACCTGCGTTTTGCCCTGGCCGTGGAACCCCACAACCCAGAATTGATGGCGTACCATGACCGCTGTCAGCAATGGCGCGCCAATGGCCAGCCCACACTGCCCTCCACCCTGACCCAGGAGCTGGCCATCAACCCTTTTATGCGCAGTCGTCAAACATCGGTGGTGCAAGCGGTTCAGCAACGCAGCCCCAGTGCCAACGATGAAGTGGCGGTATTTGCCCAATTGCGCGAATGGAAAAACCAATTTTGATCAATCGACTGTTTTTGTTGCTGGCCGCAGCCTGTGTGACCACCGCTTGCGTGACGCCACCGCCCGCGCCAGTTTCCTTGGCCGAATCCGAGGCACCACCCACCACGGCTGTCCCCTGGCGCGAGGTCACCCCAGCCTTGGTCGATAAATCTGCTGCCTCGGCTGCCTCCACTGCAGCCCCTGCGGCAGCGCTGGCTCTGAGCCCTTTGACCCCTACCGAGTCCAATCCCTCCAACGTGACTCGCATGGATCTGCCCGTGGATTTATGGGAGCGCATCCGGCGCGGCTTTGCCATGCCCAACTTGGACCACCCCTTGTCGCAAGACCGCACCCAGTGGTATGCGGCCCGGGGCGACTATTTGCAGCGCATGACCGACAGGTCGAGCAAATACCTCTACCACATCGTGGAAGAAATTGAGCGCCGCGGCATGCCCACCGAACTGGCTTTGCTGCCTTTCATCGAAAGCGCATTCAACCCCCAAGCTGTCTCCACCGCACGCGCCACCGGCATGTGGCAATTCATGCCAGCCACCGGTAAAAGCTTTGATCTCAAGCAAAACGCGTTTCGTGACGACCGGCGCGATGTGCTGGCCTCCACCCGTGCCGCTTTGGATTACCTGCAAAGGCTCTACAACATGTTTGGCGACTGGCACCTGGCCTTGGCCGCCTACAACTGGGGTGAGGGCAATGTGGGCAAGGCCTTGGCGCGCAATCAGCGCAACCAATTGGGTTTGTCCTACACCGACTTGAAGATGCCCAATGAAACCCGCTACTACGTGCCAAAGTTGCAAGCGGTGAAAAACATTGTGGCCATGCCGCAGTTGTACAACCTGCAATTGCCCCATATTCCCAACCACCCGTATTTTCAAACTGTGCCCTTGACGCGGGATATCGACGTCTCCTTGGCGGCCAAACTGGCTGATATCTCGGTGGAAGATTTCAAGTCGCTCAACCCCTCGGCCCACCGGCCGGTGCTGCTGGCCGCCGGCACGCCCCAGTTGCTGTTGCCTTGGGACAACGCTGAAATTTTCATGCGTAACTTCGCCCAACATGGCGAAGCGCGCATGGCCAGTTGGACCGCTTGGGTCACCCCGCACAGCATCAAAGTGGCCGAAGCGGCCAAGCGCGCAGGCATGCCCGAGGCCGATTTCCGCGCCCTCAATGGCATTCCGCCCCACATGTTGATCAAGTCTGGTTCCGCCCTGCTGGTGCCACGCACCGCGCGCATGGAAGATGACGTCTCCCCTGCCATCGCCGACAACGGGCGCTTGGATCTCTCACCCGAGGCCCAACTCAGGCGCCTGACGGTCAAAGCCAAGCCGCAAGACAACCTCGACGCGGTGGCGGCGCGCTACAAGGTGAGCGCGGCGCAATTGGCCGAGTGGAACAAGCTGAGCCCGCGCAGCCCCCTCAAAGCCGGCCAAACCTTGGTGGTCTATGTGGCGGGCAAACCCAACACGGCCAAAGGGCCTGCCAAAGCCCAAGCAAAGAAAAAGCCAACAGGTAAATCGGGCTCCGAAGTGCAAACCGCCAAAGCGCGCTGACACCCACAGGGGTTTGGCCACTTAAGGGGCAACTCAGAGCCGTTCGTTTTCAGCGCTGCGGGGTTGCCACACCATCAAGTGGCGCTCCAAGCGGCCCACAGCCCCATCGAGCAACAAGGCAAAGGCCGTCAGCACCGTGATGCCCGCAAACACCGTGTTGACATCGAAGGTGCCCTCGGCTTGCTGGATCAGATAGCCCACGCCACGCGCTGACCCCAGGTACTCACCCACCACCGCCCCCACAAAGGCCAGGCCCACCGAGGTGTGCAAGCTGGAGAACACCCAACTGGTGGCGCTGGGCAAATAAACCGTGCGCAACAGTTGTTTTTGCTTCGCACCCAGCATGCGCGCATTCGCCAACAAAACCGGGCTGACTTCGCGCACACCTTGGTAGACATTGAAAAAGACAATGAAAAACACCAAGGTCACGGCCAAAGCCACCTTGCTCCAAATGCCCAGGCCAAACCACATCGCAAAAATGGGCGCCAAGATCACCCGGGGCATGGCATTCGCCGCTTTGATGTAAGGGTCCAAGATGGCGCTGGCCAAGGGGCTCAGCGCCAACCACAAACCGCACACCAAGCCCAACAAGGTGCCCAAACCAAAAGCCAACACCGTCTCGAGCAAGGTCACGCCCAAATGAATATAAATATCGGCACGGCCCTTGAGCCCATCTGGGAAAAGAAAGCTGGGGCCCAGGTCCATGGGTATAAACCAAGACCATACCCGGCCCATGACCTGCACCGGGTTGCCCAAAAAAAACGCCATCTTGGGGTCCATGCTGACCCAATGCCAAAGGGACAACACCCCCACCAACAAGCCCACTTGCCACCAGCGCAAATTGGATTCTTGGGGTTTGATCACAGACCACATGGTGTTGCCGCCTCAGGCTTTGCGCAGTTGCTGGGCATAGCCCTTGAGGACTTCGTCGCGCAGCAACTCCCAAATTTGTCCATGCAATGCGTTGAAACGCGCTTGCGAGCGCACCTCGGCCACATGGCGGGGCCGTGGCAAGTCAATTTGAAACTCTCCAATGGGGTGCGTGGCTGGTCCGGCCGACAAAACCACCACCCTGTCGCTCATGGCAATGGCTTCGTCCAGGTCATGGGTGATGAAAAGCACGGCCTTTTTTTTGCGCGACCAGAGTTCCAGCACCTCGGTTTCCATCAATTGACGGGTTTGAATGTCCAAGGCGGAGAAGGGCTCATCCATCAAAATGATGTCGGGGTCGAGCACCAAGGTTTGGGCCAAGGCCACGCGCTTGCGCATGCCCCCGGACAGCTGGTGCGGATAGCGGTCTTCAAAACCCGATAAACCCACGCGCGAGAGCCAGTCCATGGCCAATTGCTGCGCGGCTTTTGCCTCCGTGTGGTGATACTGCAAGCCCAGCAACACATTGTCCAAGGCGCTGCGCCAAGGCATCAGGGCTTCAGTTTGAAACATATAGCCCGCACGGGCATTGATGCCTTGCAGCACTTGCCCAAACACCCGTACCTCACCCAGGCTGGGGGTGAGCAAACCAGCGGCCACATTCAGCAAGGTCGATTTGCCACAACCCGTCGGACCCACCACCGACACAAATTCACCGGGCTGAACACGCAAAGACGTATCTGCCACCGCGGTGTAAGCGGGCTCCATCGGGGAGCGGGGGCGAAAAGTGCAAGTGATGTTGCACAGCTCAAGCGCGGGGGTGTCCATCTGGGCGCGCGCGCACTAAGCCTTGAATTTGTCCTTGGCGCGGCGGGCAAAGTCATTGGTGAAGGTTTTGGACAAATCAATTTTGTCCGCCTTGAGCGTTTCATCAAAGCTGGCCAGGGCTTTGAGCGCGGTCTTGGTGCCTTCGGCCGGGATGATGCCATCGGGACTCAAGGCCTCGCGAATTTTGTCAAACGAGGCCAAGTACAAGGCCCGGTCGCCCAACAAATAGCTTTCGGGCACGGTTTTCAAAATGTCCGATGGGCCTGCAGTCTGTAGCCATTTCAAGCCGCGCACAATGGCGTTGGCCAAGGCTTGGCAGGTGTTGGGGTTTTGTGCCAGATAGTCGGCCGGTGCATACAAACAAGCCGCCGGCATGGGGCCACCGAAAACGTCGACCGTGCCTTTGATGGTGCGGGTGTCGGAGATGATCTTCACATCCCCTTTTTGCTCCAGCATGGTCATCACTGGGTCGATGTTGCTGATGGCGTCGATTTGTCCGCTGCGCATGGCCGACAAGGCACCCGCCGAGGTGCCCACACCAATGAAACTCACGTCACTGGCCTTGAGGCCAGCGCGCGACAAAATAAGGTTGGCCACCATATTGGTCGAAGAACCAGGGGCCGATACACCAATTTTTTTGCCCCGCAAATCCGCCACTGTTTTGTATTGCGCCATGGTTTTGGTCGACACGCCAATGGCAATTTGGGGGGCTCTGCCTTGCAACACAAAAGCCTTGAACATTTGCGACTTGCCTTGCAAATTGATGGTGTGCTCATAAGCGCCAGAGCACACATCGGCCGACCCACCCACCACGGCGCGCAAGGCCTGGGTGCCGCCGGCAAAGTCGCTGATTTCCACCTCCAAACCCTCTGCCTTGAAGTAGCCCAATTGTTCGGCCAAGGTCAGGGGTAAATAATAAAAAGAGGCCTTGCCGCCAACCGCAATGGACACCTTGGTTTTCTCAAGTTTGCCGCTTTGGGCTTGTGCCCCAGGCCAAGCCAAACCCAAGCCCGTGCATGCGGTGGCAAGGATGATTTGACGGCGCTTGGGTTCAAAGTCGTTCATGGACTGGACTTAAAAAAAGGGGTCAGCAAAATGTTCAAAAAGCATACCTCTGACAGCACCTGAACGCATCGGTGTCATCCCGAGAGGGTTATCACTTAGGTGCTGCGCCGATCGAGCAGGGCATGGGCAATGGTGCCCAAATCGACAAACTCCAACTCGCTGCCAATCGGTACACCCCGCGATAAACGGCTGACCGCGATGCCGCGCTTTTTCAAGACTTCACCAATCACATGCGCCGTGGCCTCGCCCTCGGCTGTGAAATTGGTCGCCAAAATCACCTCTTGAACCTGCCCATCACAGGCGCGGTCAATGAGCTTTTGCAAGCCCATTTCATGCGGGCCCAAGCCTTCGATGGGGCTGATGCGGCCCATCAACACAAAGTAGGTTCCCTGGTAAGCGCCGGTGCGCTCCAGCGCCAATTGATCGGCCGGTGTTTCAATCACACACAAGCGCGTGGGGTCGCGGGCAGGATCGGCACAGGTGATGCACACGCTCGACTCTGACAAGGTGTGACAACGCTCGCAATGGCCAACTTTGTCCAGGGCCTGGGCGATGGCCTGGGACATCAAATGCGCACCTTCTCGATCGTTTTGCAGCAAATGATGGGCCATGCGCGTGGCCGATTTGACGCCCACCCCTGGCAATCGGCGCAATGCCGTCATCAAGGCCTCCAGGGCTGGGCTGGTCGACATCAAAAGGGCAACTTCATGCCAGGGGGCATGCCAGCATTGAGTTTGCCCATGCGGGCTTCGGTGGTTTCAGCGGCTTTTCGCGCCGCATCATTGAAGGCGGCAGCCACCAGGTCTTCCAACATGTCTTTATCGTCACTGAGCAAACTGGCATCAATGCTCACCCGTTTGACATCGTGCTTGCAGGTCATCAACACCTTCACCAGGCCAGAGCCCGACTCACCGGTGACCTCAATGCTGGCGAGCTCATCCTGGGTTTTTTTGATGTTGTCTTGCATCGCCTGGGCTTGCTTCATCAGGCCAGCGAGTTGTCCTTTATTAAACATGGTTTGCTTCTTTCATGCGGGTTTAAGAGATCCGGGGACAATTTTCGCGTCAAATTGACGCATCATTTTTTGCACAAAGGGGTCATTGAGGATGATGGACTCGGCCTCACGCTGGCGCTGAGCGGCCAAAGCCGCCGCGCGTTTGGCCGGGCTGTCCATCACGCGACCAACCTCCAGGGTCAGACGCACGGCATGTCCTGAGTCAGACAAGGCTTGCTCCAATCGCTCCCGGGCAGTGGGGTTTTGCAAAGTCTCACGCTCAATGCGCAGCAACCACTCTTGGGTATCGCGTCCGACCAATTGCGATTGCAAAGCCAGTTCGCGCACCAATGCGGTGATGCGCTCTGCCGCCACCATTTGTAGCACCAGGGCATGCCAAAAATCCCCTTCCTCGGTGGTGACCAAAACCACTTCAGCTGGCACCTGAGGCTTGTCCAAGCGCTCGCCCGCAGGTCCCAGGTCACGCACCGGCACCGCCCCACCACCAACAGCAGCGGGTTTGGGGGCGACGGATCGGGTCGGGGCCGGGCTGGGGCTGACTTCGCGCACCGGCACTTGGCGCCCGGGTGGCAATGGGTCAACCGCCGGGGCGGGCGTGGGTTCATCCGATGGGCGCACACCTGGGGTTGTTGCCAACGCCAATGGCGGTAGCGCCATCGACAAGGCCGGCGCCGCCCTGGCTCCATCGTCAACCATTTCCGCAAGGGGGCTGGGCACCTTGACTGGACCAGTGGGCTCAAACACCGGCTCAGGGCTGGCTGTTTTCAGGCTTTTTTTTTCCACTTCAGCGCTGGGCTGCTGGGGCGACTTGAATGCCAGCAAGCGCAACAAAACCATGGTCAAGCCCGCATATTCATCGGGCGCCAAGCCCAACTCGGCGCGCCCATGCAAACACATGCTGTAGAGCAACTGGGTTTCATCGGGCGGCATCAGCTGGGCCAAATGGCGCTCGGTTTGGGCGTCCTCGTCGCCATCGGTGTCTGCAGTGGCCCCGGGCACCGCTTGCAACACGGCCATGTGCTGCAACACCACGGTCATGTCTTCCAGCGTTGAAGCGGCGTTCAAGCCTTGCAAGCGCAATTGCTCCACGGTGTGCACCACTTGCTGACCATTGCCATCGGCCAAGGCCTCGATCAAGCCAAACACATGGCCCCGGTCCACCGAGCCCAACATTTGCTGCACCGATTCCAGCGCCACCTCTCCAGCGCCAAACGCCATGGCTTGGTCGGTCAGGCTCAAAGCGTCGCGCATAGAACCGCGGGCCGCCCGGGCCATCAAGCGCAAAGCGGGCATGTCATGCCGCACCCCTTCGGCCTGCAAAACATGGGCCAAGTGCTCGACCAACACCGACGGCGGCATGGGTCGAAGGTTGAATTGCAGACAACGCGACAACACGGTGACCGGCACTTTTTGGGGGTCGGTGGTGGCGAGCACAAATTTGAGGTAATCCGGCGGCTCCTCCAAGGTCTTCAACATCGCATTGAAGGCGGTGTTGGTGAGCATGTGAACCTCGTCGATCATGAACACCTTGAAGCGCCCCAGCACCGGCTTGTATACCGCTTGCTCCAGCAGGGCTTGAACCTCGTCCACGCCCCGGTTGGAGGCCGCATCGAGTTCCGTGTAATCGACAAAACGCCCCGCATCAATGTCGCGACAGGCATCGCAAACCCCGCATGGCTCGGCCGTGATACCACCTTGACCATCCGTACCCTGGCAATTGAGCGACTTGGCCAAAATGCGTGAAACCGTGGTTTTGCCCACGCCCCGCGTGCCAGTGAACAAATAGGCATGGTGCAAACGCTGCTGGGTCAAGGCATTGACCAAGGCACGCACCACATGGGTCTGCCCCACCATCTCGGTGAAGTTTTTGGGTCGGTATTTGCGGGCGAGCACCAAGTAAGACATGACGGGGATTCTATGACGCAGCCGCCACCGTGGCCTACAATCTGCTTCGACGGGCCTTCCCGCATGGCTAAGCGGCCAACCGAGTCAGGTGGGGAACCAAGCAGCTCTAACTGTGGAACCAGTGCCGGGGTCAAGGCTCGTCACCCCCCTTCTTTTCCCTTGTTGATCCATGCCCAGGTCAAGCACATGGGACACTTGTAAAACTGACCACCCGTGCCCAAGCAAGCAGGTCCCTGGCCCTTCGCTGGGGTCACTTGAAATTTCAACTTTCTGTCACAATCTCTCCACATATCGCCTCACCACTACAGGACATCACATGGCCAGCGACCTCATCAAACACATCACCGACCAATCCTTTGAAGCCGATGTTCTCCAATCGGGCACACCCGTATTGGTGGACTACTGGGCCGAGTGGTGCGGCCCTTGCAAGATGATCGCCCCGATCTTGGACGATGTGGCCAATGGTTATCAAGGAAAGCTGCAAATTGCCAAAATGAACGTCGACGAGAACCGAGACATTCCGGCCAAATTTGGCATCCGTGGCATCCCCACCTTGATGTTGTTTAAAGATGGCCAATTGGCTGCCACCAAAGTGGGCGCCCTGAGCAAAGCCCAATTGACCGAATTCATCGATCAGCAATTGGCCTGACCCCCTCCTCCTGGGCCTGTCGGCCCAGGTTTTTTTCCTGTCATAATCATTCTGCTGATATCCCCCGTCCAACCCGATTGACGGGATCCCAAACGGATCGAATGGCCTTTGCGGCCGCTCCCCCTCCCCCCCTTTTATTTATGAACTCCATCGCAGGAGTCTTTCCATGCATCTGAACGAACTCAAGGCGCTGCACGTGTCTGAAGTGCTCAAGCAGGCCGAAGCGCTCGAAATCGAAAACACTGGCCGCATGCGCAAGCAAGAGCTGATGTTTGCCATCATCAAAAAACGCGCTCGCGCTGGTGAACAAGTATTTGCCGACGGTGTTCTGGAAATCCTGCCAGACGGTTTTGGCTTTTTGCGCAGCCCTGACACCAGCTACACCGCCAGCACGGATGACATTTACATCAGCCCCAGCCAGGTGCGCCGCTTTAACCTGCACACCGGCGACATGGTGGAAGGCGAGGTGCGCATCCCCAAGGATGGCGAACGTTATTTCGCGTTGACCAAGTTGGATAAGGTCAACGGCGATTTGCCCGAGAACAACAAACACAAAATCATGTTTGAAAACCTCACGCCCTTGTTCCCTAAGGAACATATGCGGCTTGAGCGCGACATCAAAGGTGAAGAAAACATCACTGGGCGCATCATTGACATCATTGCCCCGATTGGCAAAGGCCAGCGCGCCTTGCTGGTCGCACCGCCCAAAAGCGGTAAAACGGTGATGATGCAGCACATTGCCCATGCCATCACGGCCAACTACCCCGACAGCCACATGATGGTGTTGTTGGTGGACGAGCGCCCAGAAGAAGTGACCGAGATGCAGCGCAGTGTGCGCGGCGAGGTCATCGCCTCCACCTTCGACGAGCCCGCAGCGCGCCATGTGCACGTGGCTGAAATTGTGATTGAACGTGCCAAGCGCTTGGTGGAATTGAAAAAAGATGTGGTCATCCTGCTGGACTCCATCACCCGCCTGGCGCGCGCCTACAACAATGTGGTGCCCAGCTCTGGCAAGGTGCTCTCTGGCGGCGTGGACGCCAACGCCTTGCAGCGCCCCAAACGATTTTTTGGCGCCGCGCGCAAAGTTGAAGAGGGTGGCTCCTTGACCATCATCGGCACGGCCTTGGTCGATACGGGCAGCCGCATGGACGAAGTGATTTTTGAGGAATTCAAAGGCACGGGCAACTGCGAAATCCACCTCGATCGCCGCCTATATGAAAAACGGGTTTTCCCAGCCATTCAGCTCAATCGCAGTGGTACCCGGCGCGAGGAGTTGTTGCTCCAACCCGAGATTTTGCAAAAAACCCGCATCTTGAGACAGTTCATCTACAACATGGATGAAATTGAGTCGATGGAGCTGATGCTCAAGAACATGAAGTCCACCAAAACCAATGTTGACTTCTTTGACTTGATGCGCAGGGGCGGCTGAAGCCGTGGCATAATTGCACGTTTTGCGAAAAGTGCGCCAAAATGGTTTGGCGAGGCTGTTGCAGCTGATCTAAGGACACCCCATGAAAGAAGGCATTCACCCCAATTACCGCGAGGTTTGCTTTGTAGACCTCTCCAACGGCTTCAAATTTGTCACCCGTTCATGCGCCAACACCAAAGAAATGGTCAAGATGGATGATGGACGCGAACTGCCCTTGTACAAGTTGGACACCTCCAGCGAATCACACCCTTTCTACACCGGTACCCAAAAATCGGTCGATACCATGGGTGGGCGTGTGGAGAAATTCCGCAACAAGTACAAGACAGCCGCCAAATAAACCGTCTTCACCCATCCAAAAGCAGCACGGGACGACCGCGCTGCTTTTTTTATGGCTGACCGTTCTGCCCTTGAGGCCAACCAAGCCCTGAACCCTTGAACACACCCAACCCCGCCATCGTTGCCCAAAGCGGCGTGCGCCGACTGCCACGCTGGGGTTTGCTGTTGTTGTGCGGGGTTTATTTATTGCCTGGCTTTTTAGGCCGCGACCCTTGGCGCCCCTGGGACATGGCCGCTTTTGGCCAAATGCTGGCCTTGGCCCAAGGCGAGAGCCTGTGGTGGCAGCCCACCTTGATGGATTTGCCGCCGGAACTGGATGGGTTGTTGCCCTTTTGGTTGGGGGCATGGGCCATCCAATGGTCACCCGAATGGCTGTCGCCGGTGATGGCCTCGCGCTTACCGTTCATGGCGATTGCCGCTTTGTGTTTGGCGATGACTTGGTATGCCATCGAAGCCTTGGCACGCAGCCCCCAGGCACAGCCGGTGAGTTTTGCCTTTGGTGGCGAGGCTGAGCCCAAGGCCTATGCCCGCACCCTGGCCGATGCCGGTTTATTGGCATTGATTGCCTGCCTGGGTCTGGCCGTTCCCCTGCACGAAACATCGCCCATGCTGGTGCAGCTTGGTGGCAGCAGTGCGCTGTTCATGGGCGTGGCCTCGTTGCGGACACACCCTTGGCGTGGCTGTTTGGTCAGCGTGCTGGGCTTGTGGGTGTTGGCTTTCAGTGGTGCACCCACTTTGGCCATGGCCTTGGGCTTGGCGGCCTTGCTGGTGCTGATTGGAGGAACGCCTGAGTTGTCTTCAACCAAGCGCTTGGCATTGGCCAGCCTCTTGGGCTTGGCTTTGTTGCTTCTGGCCGGCATGGTCAACGAATGGGATTTGTGGCGTTGGCGCTTGCGCACTTGGCCCTTGCCAGCGTCTGAATGGCGCCGCT
The DNA here is from genome assembly GCA_945901665.1 of Bordetella parapertussis. Next base: position 20,575 of record CAMDLJ010000004.1, read on the forward strand.
GGCTGGAGTTGATCTTGTGGTTCACCTGGCCTTGCTGGCCTCTGGCGCTGTGGTCGGCGTGGAGTTGGCGGCGCCAATGGGGTCGACGCCCGTGGTCCATGCATGTCATTTGGCCCATCACCATGATCGTGACTGTGACCTTGGCCAGCGCCATGACAGCGGCTTCGGAGCGCACCTTGCTGCTGTCATTGCCAGCGTTTGCAGCCATGGCGGCCTTTGCGCTGCCGACCTTGCAGCGCAGCGTCACCGCCTTGATCGACTGGTTCACTCTGCTTTTTTTTACCGGCTGCGGCGTGATCATTTGGGTGGTGTGGTTGGCCATGCAAACCGGTTGGCCGCCGCAACCCGCCGCCAATGTCGCCCGCTTGGCGCCCGGATTCACCCCTGCCTTTGAATACCTTCCTTTGGCCATGGCCTTGGCCGGTTCAGCCCTGTGGGTCTGGCTGGTGCATTGGCGGGCGGGCCGGCACCGGACGGCCTTGTGGAAAAGCCTGGTATTGCCCTCAGCTGGCGCAGCCTTGTGCTGGCTGCTGTTGATGACGCTTTGGCTGCCCTTGTTGAACTACGCACGCAGCTATGTGCCTTTGGTTGAACAAGTGAAACTGACCATTCCCGATACCTCTTGCGTGGCCGTCAAGGGATTGAACACGGGCCAAATTGCCGCCTTGAAGTGGCATGGCACTTGGCGCTTGGAAAACTTGTCTGCTGCCAGCCGTTGCGTATGGTTGTTGGTGGACCCGCAATGGGCCAGCGACCCCACGCACGCCCCAGACCCACTGCAATGGGCCCGTGTTCAAAAAGTACAAAGGCCCACGCGCGCCTATGAAAATTTGCTGATCTACCGGCAGGCCCGGCCCACTGGCTCTCATGCCCACGCACCATGAATGAACGGCGTTTGATCGCCGGCCAAGCGGCCACGGTGTTCGTTGGGCAAATTGCGGTGATGGGCTTTGGCGTGACCGATACCTTGGTGGCCGGGCGCAGCTCACCCGAGGCTTTGGCCGCTTTATCGGTCGGGTCTTCCTTGTACATCACCGTTTTTGTGGCCCTGATGGGGGTGCTGCAAGCCCTGCTGCCCATCTTGAGCGAGCATGTGGGTGCAGGCCGAAAACAAGCCATTGGCCACTGTTTTGAGCAAGGCCTTTATATCTGCGTCCTGCTGAGCTTTGCGGGGGCATTTGTGCTTTGTCACCCGCAACTGATCTTGGAGTGGACCCAGGTGCCCGCCCCTTTGCAAGGCGTGGTGTCAGAGTATTTGGCCATTTTGTCCTGGGCACTGGCACCAGCATTGCTGTTTCGCATGTTCAGCACGCTCAACCAAAGCCTGGGTCACCCGCGGGTCATCACCCTGATCCAAGTGCTGGCCTTGGTGGTCAAAGTCCCCCTGTCGATCTGGCTGGCCTTGGGTGGGGATGGGCAGCCAGGCATGGGTTTGATCGGTTGTGCCTGGGCCACATGGTGGGTCAATCTCGCCATGCTCTTGGCCATGATCGGTCTGCTGGTTTGGGCCCCCCTGTACCGGCCTTTGCGCATTGGCGCGCCTTGGCGACGACCCGATTGGTCCACCATCAAACCGATGCTGGCCATGGGCCTGCCCAATGGTTTGTCGCTGTTGGTCGAAGTGTCTTCGTTTGCCTTCATGGCTTTGTTCATTGCACGCATGGGCAACCTGCCTTTGGCCGCCCACCAAATTGCCTCCAATGTGGCCACCTTGCTCTACATGGTGCCCCTGTCCTTGTCCATCGCCATCAGTGCCAGGGTCAGTTATTGGATTGGGGCCAACCAAGCCCAGCGGGCGCTTCAAGTGCAAAAGTTGGGTATTCGAATGGTGGCAGGCTGTGCCCTGGCGCTGGGTTTGCTGGTGTGGTTGTGTCGCCAACCCCTGGCCGGTATCTACAGCCAAGAAGCCGAGGTGGTGGCAATGGCCAGCCACTTGCTAGGCTGGCTGGCATTGTTCCACTTGGGCGACGCGATGCAAGCCCTGGGCATGTTTTTACTGCGTTGCCACAAAGTGAAACTGGCGCCCTTGTTGGTATACGCCGTGATGCTGTGGGGATTGGGGCTGGGTGGCGGCCAATGGATCGCATACCACGGCACACCTTGGACACCTGCCTTGCAAGACCCGGTGGCATTTTGGATCAGCAGCAGCTTGGCACTGGCGCTGACATCGATGATTTTTTTGTGGTTGCTGAGAAAAGTCAGCCAGCCTGAACCAAGGGGCTGAGGCCGCGCATGCGCGCCGCCGGAAAAGCCAATTCGAAACGTGAGCCCACACCCAATTGGCTTTCAATGCGCAATTCGCCCCCATGCCGTTGCATCACATGCTTGACGATGGACAGGCCCAAACCTGTGCCACCCAGATCTCGCGAGCGGCTGCTGTCCACCCGGTAAAAACGCTCTGTCAAACGCGACAAATGCTCTGGTGCAATCCCTGGGCCAGAGTCTTGCACCGCTAGACAAAAAAGCCCACTTGCATCGATGTGTGCCCTTGCCTCAACCCGTCCGCCGGCTGGGGTGTAGCGCACGGCATTGCTGAGCAAATTGGACCAAGCACTTTGAATCTCTGTGGGCACACCGATCAATGTCGCATCGTTGAACTCAGCGGGAAAGTTGAAATCAAATTGCTGGGCTGGCAAAGGCATCAACACCGAGGACAG
>CAMDLJ010000005.1 GCA_945901665.1 Bordetella parapertussis
TGAAAGTGCAGGCTGCGCCCCAAGCGGTGTTGCGCATCACCCATTGCACAGCACACGGCACACCGTTTGACCTGACCCGCGCCGCCTACCACTTGGGCAACCGCCATGTGCCCATTGAATTGCAAGCCGATCATTTGAAAATTGAGCCCGACCATGTGTTGGCCGATATGCTGCGGTCCATGCACCTCATCGTCAATGAGGTGCATGAAAGTTTCGAGCCAGAAAACGGTGCTTATGGCGAGCATGGGGGCGGGCATCACCATGGTCATGATCATGGCGGTTCACATGGGCATGACCACCACAGCCATGCACACAAGGACCAGCCCCATGACAAGTCCAATGCCCACCAACCCCATGTGCATGGGCCACACTGTGACCACGACCACAGCCACGCTCACGATCATGGGCATGGGCATGACAAGCCCAAAGCATGATGCGACCATTCCCGCAAGCTGCTCAGGCAAATTGGAATTCACATGCGTGAGTTGTCACCCACCGCTTTGATGATGTTGATGCAACTGGCCTCACCGGCCTTGCCTGTGGGCGGCTTTTCCTATTCCGAAGGTTTGGAAGCGGCGGTCGACCATGGTTGTGTGCATGACGAAGCCTCGGCCCAGGCTTGGCTGATCGATCAACTGCTGCTCGTGCAAGCCCGCAGCGATTTGGCCGTGTTGGCCCAAGCCATGCCCGCTTGGCAGCAGCACGATGTACAACGCCTGCGCCAGCTCAACGCTTGGGTGCTGCAAACCCGCGAAACCCAAGAAATGCGTTTGCAAACCGAGCAAATGGGCCGCTCCTTGGTGGACTGGCTGGGCAACCAAGCGAAAGCCGATGCCCCACGCCTGGCCACCTGTGCCGTCCTGCCCCCCACTTGGCCCTTGGCCTTTGCACTGGCATTGCACACCCACCATGCGCCGGTGCGCGAGGGCCTGCTGGCCAGTGCTTTTGGCTGGGCCGAAAACATGGTGCAAGCCGCCTTGAAGTCGGTGCCTTTGGGTCAGCGCAGCGGGCAGCGCATCTTGGCAGCGTTGAGCGAAGCCATCCCCGAAGCTGTCTCCCATGCCATGGGCTTGAGCGATGATGCGCGCCAAGCCCTTGCCCCGCGCCTGGCGATTTTGTCGGCGCGCCACGAAACCCAATACTCCAGGCTGTTCAGATCATGACCACACCGCTGCACCACATCGCCCATCGCCACAAAAAACTCCCGCCCTTGCGCGTGGGCATTGGCGGCCCCGTGGGATCGGGCAAAACCACCTTGCTTGAAATGCTGTGCAAAGCCATGCGTGACCGCTACGACCTGGTGGCCATCACCAATGACATTTACACCAAGGAAGACCAACGCATCCTGACCGTCAGCGGCGCTTTAGAGGCCCAACGCATCATGGGGGTCGAGACCGGTGGCTGCCCGCACACCGCCATCCGTGAAGACGCGTCCATCAATTTGGAGGCCATCGACCGCATGCTGGAGAAGTTCCCCAACGCCGATGTGGTGTTCATCGAAAGCGGTGGTGACAACTTGGCCGCCACCTTCAGCCCCGAACTCAGCGACCTGACGATTTATGTGATCGATGTCGCTGCAGGCGAAAAAATCCCCCGCAAAGGCGGGCCCGGCATCACCAAGAGCGATTTGTTTGTCATCAACAAAACCGATTTGGCCCCGCACGTGGGCGCCGATCTGGCCGTGATGCAGGCCGACACCGTGCGCATGCGCACCCAGGCCCAAGGGCTCAGGCCCTTTGTGATGACCAATTTAAAAACCCTCTCGGGTGTGACCGAGGTGGTGGACTTCATTGTGCGCAAAGGCATGTTGCCCACCCATGGTTAAATCGGGGCCGCGCAGGGCCCCACAAGCCCTGGCGATACCAACGCTGCGTCCCATGCCTTTTCGACTTTTTTTCTTTCTTCATCCCCACCATGTCCACTGACATTCATTTCTACGAGCCCGCACAAGGGCATGGCTTGCCCCACGATCCGTTCAACTCCATCGTGGCACCGCGCCCGATTGGTTGGGTCTCGACCCGCAGCGCCAGCGGTGTGTTGAACTTGGCACCCTACAGCTTTTTCAATGCCTTCAACTACATACCGCCCATCGTGGGTTTTTCCAGCATTTCGCGCAAAGACTCGCTCAACAACGTCGAGCAAACCGGCGAATTTGTCTGGAACCTGGTGACCATGCCCCTGGCCGAGGCGATGAACCAAACCTGCGCGGCTGTGCCGCCAGAAGTCAATGAATTTGAATTGGCCCACTTGACGCCCGTGGCCTCGCGCATCGTGAATGTGCCCCGGGTGGCCGAGAGCCCCGTGGCCTTTGAATGCAAGGTGACGCAAATCGTGCAACTCAAATCGGCCGCTGGTGCCGATGTGCCCACCTGGTTGGTGCTGGGCGAGGTGGTGGGCGTGCACATCGAGCGGCGCATGCTCAAAGACGGTGTGTACGACACCGCCAATGCCCAACACATCACCCGCGGTGGCGGACCGGGCGACTACTTTGGCATTGGCCCTGAGCAGTTGTTCAAGATGTACCGCCCCAAATAAAGGGCGGGGTTTTATCAGGCCTGAGAGCGCCGTGCGGCCAAAGGCCTCAGGCCCGAGACAGGTCCATCACAGCTGCAACCAGACCTGACCGCCGTCGATTTTGATGGGGTAGGTTTTGATTGCCTCGGTCACCGGCGCACAAGTGGGCGCACCGGTGCGCACATCAAAGCGGCCTTGGTGAAACGGACACTCCACCTCGTGGCCTTCAATGAAACCATCGCACAGCAAGGCATTGCCATGGGTGCAATAGTTATCGGTGGCGTAGGCTTGGCCTTCGATGCTGAACAAGGCAATGCTGCGCCCTTGCACTTGCACGCCAATGCCAGCGCCTTCAAACAAATCGGTCTCTGCGGCCACGGCCGTCCATGCAGTCGTCATGCAAACCTCAAATCGGGTAGATGATGGAGTTGGGGATCATCTCAGAGTCGTAGATGCACCAGCGTTTGGCAAACTTCAAACCCTGCGGGGTTTGCACCACCTCGTCGATATAGCGACCGACATTGAAGACCGTGCTGTCTTTGTTGTACTTGGTGCGAAACACCGCGTAGTTGGCCTCGCTGTGGATGGCCCCATCGCGCACCTCGCGCACCACGGGTGTGCCCACCACATGGCGTTGGTAATAGGGGTCGTGGAACAAAGTTTCGCGAATGGCATAGGCCCGGTCCATCAACATGCCCTTGCTTTCAAACGACAGCGTGGACAAAGGAAAGCCACGTTCATGGTTCTCACGCGGCTGCAATTTGTATTCGCATTCGTCGGTGAAAAATTCTGGCCAAGCGTCCCAGTGGCCCGAGTCCACCGCCAAGGCGTAATCGGTGTACAGCGCCTGCAATTGAAAAAACAAGTCCAAATCGATCTTCATGCTTGCATCACCTTGCGCCAGTATTCGTACATGCCCCGGATCAAAGACTCTGTCACCATGTGGTCGGCGTCGGCCACCTCGCGCCCGCCCAACTCGGCCAAGGCCCGGTGCTCGGGTTTTTGCGCAAACCCCATTTGCGACAACTCGATCACCTCGCCGTCATCGGCCGAGACAAAGCCCGCCGGTCCAAACAAATTGGATTGGCGCAGGCGGCGGCGCGTCATCTCAGGGGTGTCCTCGGCAAAGCCAAAATGCGTCCAGACAAAATCAAAGGCGCCTTGGCCATCGGGTTGGATGTGGCGGGTGGACACGCTGTTGACCTGCTGCTGAAAAATCACACTGGGGAACAAGGTGACCATCGCCGCCGAGGGACCATTCCACCAGGCCTCGGGCACGATGTCCAAAAACCGGTCATCGTTGAGTTTCATGTCTTCTTTGAAGCTCGAGACCTGGGTCACCTGATCGGCTTTGCCCATCGCACCCCGGGTGGAGACCATGGCACCGTGGCGGTGGTGGACATCCATTTTGAGTTCAGATTTGTTATCGGCGCGCCACAGACCAAAGGTGACGAACCACGAGTGCAGCAAACCCGGGTGGTACGGGTCTTTGATGTTTTCCAGCATCAGCTTCCAGTTACCCGGAATGCGCTGGCGGTTGTAACCCAGCAAGGTGAGTTTTCGGCCGTCGAACAAGCGGTCGAAGTAATGCAAGATGGTGGGGCCCATGAAGTCCTCCAGGGACTCGACGTCGTGGTCAAACGAGGCAAACACCACGCCACCACGGGTGGCCACTTTGAGCGGGGTCAGGCTGTGGTCTTCGGTTTTAAAGTCGGCCGGCATGCCGCCGTTGACCTTGCCGCCTTGGCGCACACCGCGCCGAAAGGGCACCCCTTGCAACTGGCCTTGCAAGTTGTAACTCCACTGGTGGTAGGGGCAGACAAATTCTTTGCGATTGCCATGGCGCTCGCGCATGAATTGCATGCCGCGGTGGGCGCAGACGTTCTCAAACACCTTCACGTCGCCTTGGGCATCGCGAACCATGATGACCGATCTCTCGCCCACGGCCGTGCGTTTGAAGTCACCCACTTCGGCCACCTCCACCTCCAAGCCGACATAGCACCAATGCTTTTGGTAAAAAAACCGCTCCATTTCCACCTGGTGCAAGGCGGCCTGGGTGTAAGCGGCAAATGGGATGCGGCTGGTGTCGCCCTTTTCCCAATGCAAGGGCTTAGGCTGGTTGGTAGAGGTCATGGTGGGGCTTGGGTCAATGACAAACCCCTATCTTCGCTCAAGCTGGCCCCTATCGCGGCTCAGAGGGCAAAAATTTATGCCTTTGGCTGGTCAATAATGCCCAGCCCTGCCTTCTCCATGCCCCTCTAAGGGTCACGCCTTGTCAAAACCTCCAGCCATGCCACACGCCCACAGCATCTCAAACCAATCGCCCATGGGCTTGGCGGTTTTGTTGGCCGCCGGAGCCGGCTCGCGCATGGGACACCGCCCCAAGGGCGCACTGCTGATCAATGGCACACCCTTGATCCAGCGCACTGTTTGCGCTTTGCGGGATGCGGGCATTCAAGATGTGGTCGTGGTGTTGGGTGAACACCGCGATGCCTTGTGGCCGCTTTTGCAAGGCTTGGCCGTGCCCAGCGTGTTCAACACCCAAGCCTTGTCGGCTGGATTGACCTCATCACAGCGCTTGGGCTTGCAACAAATGCGCGCTGAGCACCCGTGGGTGTTGATGGCCTTGGCCGATCAGCCGCTGCTCGCAGCCCAAGATGTCAGCGCGCTGATCAATGCCTTTGGGCAACGCCCCGATGGCATCCAAGCGCTGTACCCACAAGTGAGGGGCCAACCCGGCAACCCGGTGCTGCTGGGTCGCACCGCCGTGGAAGAAATTTTGCGGCAACCGCCCGATTTCGGCTGCAAAGATTGGCGCCAAGCCCAACGCACACGGGTGATGGCATGGCCCACGGACCAGCCCTGTTATGTGACCGACTTGGACACGCCCCAAGACCTGGACCAATTGCGCGCCAGCAGCGGTTGGGATTGTCAATGGCCCCACAGCGATGGGCCCGAACACCCATAGCCCCCCGCTGGTTGCCAAGCCCCCAGCTGGGTGTTGGGTGGCCTCAGCCTGTTCACGTCAAGCCAGGCCGTTGTAGGTTGTAGGCCGGCGGCGGCGTGAGGCCTGCACGCTCAGTACAAGGCCCGACCGACGCGGCTCAAGCGCCACAAACAGGCTGTGGCCAGCACCGAGAGCAGGCCGCACACCACCATCACCCCCGCATAATTTTGGTCATGGTCAAACATGGCGCCCGCCATCACCGGGCCCAACAAGTTGCCCAATGCAGCAGCGGTGTACAGCGCGCCAACGATGCCCGACACCGAACGCGGGCCGAACAAGTCCATGCAAATGGCGGGCAAGAGCGAGACCATGCTGCCGTAGCTCAGGCCAAACCACAGGGCAAAGCACGCCAACCCCGTGTAGCCATTCGACCCATACCAAAGTGCATATGAAGCCCCCAAGGAGATTTGCATCACCATCAAGGTGGTGGTGCGGCCCCAGCGGTCGGCCAAGGGGCCAATGGCGAAGCGGCCGACCAAACTGCCCACGCCGATGATGCCCACCAAGCCCACGGCTTGGGCCGCATCAATACCCAGGTCGCGGGCAGCGGCCGAGACATGGGCAAACGGAATGAACATGACCGGGCCACCGAGCAAGGTGCCCAGGTAGAGCCACACAAAAGCCGGTGAGCGCCACGCCTGGGCCAGGGTCAAGCCGGCGGCTTGGCCTTGTACCCCGGCACGCGCCAATGGCGACTGGCGCAAGCGCGAGGTCACGGCCAAGCCCAGCACCAACACGGCCACAGCCATGGCTTGCAAAGCGCCACGCCACCCCCAAGCCTCAATGGCGGCAGCCACACACAAAGGGCCCACCAAGGTGCCTGCCCCAATGCCCGCACTGGCCAGGCCTGCGGCCAAGCCGCGCCGCGCCACAAACCATGGGGGCACGCAGGCAATGGCGGGGGTATAGACCAAGGCAATGCCCAGCCCGACCATGGCGCCATAGCTGAGGTAAATGGTGGCCAGCGATTGCGCCGAGCTGGTCAACCACAGGCCGCCAGCGATCAACACCATGCCCGTGCCGCACACCCGCCTGGGCCCCCAACGGTCGGCCATCAGGCCACCACCCACCCCCAGCACAAAATACACCAGACCACACAGGCCAAACACCCAGGACACATCGGCCCGGGGAACTTGGAATTCACTGGAAAAGTCGGTGAAGAATGCGGCAAACGAATACGAGACGCCAAAGATCAGCGCCAAGCTGCAAAAAGCCGCTGCCACCACCCACCACGCACCGCGCGGTTCGGGTGGCGTGGGCGGCTGCATGGAGGCGTTCAAGAGCGGTGGGCCGATTCCATCTCGCGGCGGATTTGGTAAGCATGGGTTTGGGTGTCCATGGCCACGTCGTCCCAGCTCAGGCTTTGGCCTTGGGCCACCGGGCGCACCACCTTGACGCCGTGCGCCAAGCCCAGTGGCAAGCCGCCGATGCGCAATGAGGTCGCGGCAGGCAGCAATTTGCCCCACACCGTATAGCCGCCCTCGCCGTCGAGGATTTCCCCTGGTTTCAAGTCGCGTTTGGCCGTGGCCACCACGTCGGCATGCCAGCCTGTGGCCACCCCGGTGGGCTCGCCGCGCAAGGCAACACTGGCCACGCTGACCCCCACCTCCAAGCCGATCAAGTGCCAGCGCTTGTACAAAGTGAAGTAGCGCCCACTCGGGTCGGTGTGGGCGTTGTATTCTTCAAAACAGTTGCGGATGTATTCGGTCTCACCCTCGACCGTGACCCACACACCCATGCGGATGTCGTAGGGAATTTTGCGGCCATCGGGCTCAAGGCTTGAGATCACCTCGACCATGCCTTTGCGCTCGAGCACGCCGCCCTCGCTGATGGGGCGCGTCACATAAGGAATGTCTTCCACGCTGGCCGGTGGGTAGAGCAAGCCATTGCTGGGCACGCCCAAGCCCGTGGCATTGGCCACGGCGGTGCTCTCGATCGAGGGCTTGGAGCCATCGAGAAAACTGTTGAACATTTTGGGGTTGAGCCCGCCGCGCACCGCCTGCTCTGGGGTCAGGCCGTAGTAGCCCCACACCGTCTCGGGCGTGGACTGGGCAAAGTGCGGCAGCCATTTGTGGCCACGCCCGGCTGCGACGACGGGAAAGCCACAGGTGCGGGCCCAGTCGACCAGGTCGCAAATCAAAGCGGGTTGGTCGCCAAAGGCCAGCGAGTACACCACACCAGCGGCTTGGGCGCGGGTGGCCAACAAGGGGCCACAAAATGCATCGGCCTCAACGGTCACGTTCACCACATGTTTGCGGTGTGCAAAGGCTTCCAAAATATGGTCCACCGCGTGCAGGGGCGATCCGGTGCACTCGACCACCACATCAATGGCTGGGTGCCGCACCAAAGCCTGCCAGTCCTCGGACACATGGGTGGTGCCGAGTTTCACGGCGTCATCCAGCGACTTGGCTTGCAAGCGTTCGGGTTCCCAGCCCACGCGGGCCAGGTTGGTGTGCACACCCGCTGGGGACAGGTCGGCAATGCCCACCAAATGCACACCCGGGGTGCGCGGCACCTGGGCCAAGTACATGGAGCCAAATTTACCGGCCCCGATCAAGCCGATGCGGATCGGCCGCTGGCTGGCCTCGCGCTCGAGCAATTTGGCATGCAAATTCATGCGGCCACCGCAAAGTCTTCGGTCGATGTTTGCAAAGCGCTGGCGGGCATGCCGTTTTTCCAGGGCAAATCGACCGGGTAGTCTTTGAGCAAGCAATCGTCGGGCAGGCACTCGATGGGCGCAAAGTCGCGGTGGGCGATGTACTCGGGACGCTTGTGGCGACGGATGTGGTTGCTGACCGCGCACAAACTGAGGTAGACGCTGACCCGGTTCCAAGGCGACAAATTGCTGGTCGAGGCGTGCACCAAGCAGCTGTGGAACAAGATCATCGAGCCGGCCGGCCCCGTGGGGCTGACGATGCCGCCATTTTTGTCCCCGGCGCGGCCGACCAATTGGGTGATCAAGTCGTTGTCCACCGTCCACAAGGGGTAGCTGGTGGTGGTCAGGTCGTGCTTGGCGTTCACCACGCCCTTTTTATGGCTGCCTGGGATGAACATCAAAGGGCCATTGAAATGGTTCACATCGTCCAAAAAGATGGCCACGTTCATGGCCCGCTCGGTGGGCATGTGGTCGTCGTTGAGCCAAGTGCCGTAGTCTTGGTGCCACTGCCAGACATCGCCCTCAAAGGCCATCTTGCCGTTGATCTTGAACTGGTGCATGTACAGCTGCTCTTGAAACAAGTCTTGCACCGGCAAAATCATGCGCGGATGCCGGGCCAGCTTGGCAAAAGGCTCGCTGTACATGTGGGCCGCAAAATTGGTGCGCACCGCATCGCTGCCTTTTTCGCGCACATTGAAGGCCTCGCGGCGGCTGTACAAATCGGGCACCACCGCATTCATCGCGGCGGTCTCTTGCGGCGTGAACAAACCGGGGAAAAACAAATAACCATCACGGTCAAAAGATGCAAGTTGCTCGGGGCTCAGGTGCATGGGGAGTCTCCTCAAATGTGGGGCCATCGGCTCGAAGGTCTGCGCAGTTTACGTGCAGCGTCCGACTGCAGCTTGTGCCTGGGTGACAAGCAGATGAATACCTTGGTGTCAATGGGCCGACAGGTGTCGATTTTTTGAATACCAATAAACTAACTTAATTGACAAAAACAATACAATGGGAGTCAGGTTTCAGACAGCGTCGGAAAAGCGACAAAAAGAATTCATTTTTAAAATATTAAATACAACAAATAAAGTGGTTTTTGACGATTTAGTCATTTAATTGAATACCTAAGTGTCTGTAATTTGACGCTTTAACACCCCTCAGGGTGCAGGCCTTGTGGCTTCTTCGACACCATGGGTTGCGGAAAGCGCCCACTCCCGCAGTTTGAAGCGCTGGATTTTGGCGTTTTCGGTGCGCGGTAACTCTGTAACGAACACCACAGCGCGTGGGTATTTGTAAGCTGCAATGCCTTGTTTGACCCATGTTTGAAATTGTTCCACCATCGCTGCGTCACCCACATGGCCAGGTCGCAACACCACAAACGCCATGACGATCTGACCGCGCTCGGCACTGGGCGCACCCACCACGCCGCATTCGGCCACCGCTGGGTGGGTGAGCAGCATGTCCTCGACCTCGGGGCCTGCGATGTTGTAGCCCGCGCTGATGATCATGTCGTCGGTGCGCGACTGGTACCAGTAAAAGCCGTCCTCATCCATGCGGTAGGCATCCCCCGTGAGGTTCCAGCCGTTGTTCACATAACTGGTTTGGCGCGGGTCGTCCAAATAGCGGCATCCGGTGGGGCCTTTGACCGCCAAGCGGCCAACCTCACCGGTCGCCACGGGGTGTCCATCGTCCCCAAGCACGCAAGCCTGGTAACCCGGCACCACTTGGCCCGTGGCGCCCGCTCGCACCTGGCCAGGACGGCAGGCAATGAAGGCATGCAACATTTCGGTCGAGCCCAGGCACTCGGTCATCTCCAGGCCTGTGGCGCGTTGCCAAGTGGCCCGGGTATCGGCGGGCAGCATCTCGCCCGACGAGACCGTCACGCGCAAACTGGGCAAACCCGTGGCAGGCACCAGTGGGGCCATTTGTCGGTAAAAGGTGGGGGCCGTGAAACACACCGTTGCTTGATGGCGAGCAATGCCCTCGATCAGACTTTGCGGGCTCCAACGCTCGACCAAAACCGCAGCCGCGCCCACGCGCAAGGGAAACAGCAACAAGCCCCCCAAGCCAAAAGTGAAGGCCAGCGGCGGCGTGCCAATGAACACATCGCTGGCCTGGGGGTCGAGCAAGTGGCGTGACAACACATCACAAATGACCAACACATCGCGGTGGAAATGCAGGGTCCCTTTGGGCACGCCGGTGGTGCCCGAGGTGAAGGCGATCAAGGCCACATCGTCTTGGGCGGTGGCGAGGTTGTCAAACGCCGTGCCGTGCGCGTCCATGTGCTGGTCCGCGCATTGGGGATGGTCTGGTGGGGCTTGAAAATAAAGCACATGGGCCAAGCCCGGACAGGTGGCTTGGGTTTGGACCAAGGCATCGGCCAGGGCATGCTGGCACAAGGCGGCCGTGACTTGGGCTTTTTGCACAATCACCGAGAGCTCGCGCGCGCGCAACAAAGGCATGGTGGTGACGGCAATGCAACCGGCCTTGAGCACCGCCAACCAGGCCAGGGCCAAATCAGGGCTGTTCTCGCCGCGCAGCAAGATGCGGCTGCCCGTGGGCAACTGCCAGTCTTCGCGGATCACCCGGGCCAATTGATTGGCGCGTGCCAGCAGTTGGCCATAGGTCAGCGCCCCATGCTGGCCGACCAAGGCGATGCGTTCGCCCTGACCCCGGGCCACGGCAGCGTCGAGCAGCTCAGCAGCGGCATTCAGCCGCTCTGGATAGGCGGCCGTGGTGGCATCAAAAATCAGTTCTGGCCATTGCTCGCGCGGGGGCAGGTGCGCGCGCGCGAAACCGTCGGTGTATGCGCTGGGATAAAGGGGGGCAGGGGTGATGGGGTCCATGGAGACAAAAAATGTTCAAGTCAAAAGCGTGGGCTTGCCAGCCCGTGCCATGCCCAAGGCATCAATCGGAGGGATTCCAATCCGGCGCCACCAAACGGCGCTTGCCATCGATGGACTTGCGCAAACCCGGCTCGTCCAGGTTTTGTCGGTCCCACAGTTGGCAGGTGACTTGTTTGTGCTTTTGGTCCAGGCCTTCGCAGTAATTGGTGTATTCGCACAAGCGCACTTGGTGGCCCAGTCCCAAAGAGGTTTTCAAGGCCCAGTCGGGGTCGGCCAGGCTTTGGCGCGCCGTGCCCACAATGTCGCAGTCACCGCGCTCGAGCATGGACTCGGCCATGTCAAAGTTGTGGACGCCACCGGTGCACACCACTGGGGTGGTCAAACCAGCCGCGCGGATGGCGCTGCGAATGCGTGCAGTGGCGGCGATGTTGCGGCCAAAGGGCCCTTGCTCATCGGATAAATATTGGGGCATGCATTCGTAGCCACTGCGCCCGGTGTAGGGGTAGGCGCTGGACCCCACGCCGGGCTGCTTGGCGTCATCAAACTTGCCGCCCCGCGAGGTTGAAATGAAGTCCATGCCCGCACGGGCAAACTGTTCGCCAAACCACACCGCATCGTCCAAGGTGTGGCCCCCGTCAATGCATTCTTCTGCCAAATACCGACAACCCACCACATAGCTGGGTCCGACGGCTTGGCGCACCGCGCCGTACACCTCCAGCGGCAAGCGGATGCGCTGCTCGCGCCCGCCCCCATAGCCGTCGGTGCGCGTATTCGTCGCTGACAAAAAGGAGGCCATGGTGTAGGCATGGGCGTAGTGCAACTCCACCCCATCAAAACCCGCTTGTTGGGCACGCCCCGCAGCGGCGGCAAACAATGCGGGCAGCACCTGTGGCAGCTCTTGGATGTGCGGCCACTGCGTGTCGGTGACGCGCTCGCGAGCGCCCATGTGCAAGGCCTCCCATTCCCGCGCGTCCAACACGGCGGGCCATTGCCCAGGGTCCATTTGGCTCAGGTGTGCCCGCACCGCTTCCTCGCTCCAATCTTGTGCCCCAAGTGCTTCACGCAAACGCGGGGTGATGCGCAAAAACCGCTCGAAAAATTTGGCGGGCTCGGGGCGGCGGCGGATGTTGAGAAAGTCAATGATTTGGATCAAAGCACGGGTTTGACCTTGGCTTTCGCGGTGAATGGTTTGCACCAAACGCTGCAAGCCTTCGACATAGCGGTCGTGCCCAATGCGCAGCAATGGGCCGCTGGGCACATCGCGGATGCCGGTGGCTTCGATCACGATGGCGCCGGGACGACCGCGTGCAAAACGGCCATACCACTGCAACACATCCTCGGTCACCCAGCCTTCATCGTTGGAGCGCCACGGCACCATGGCGGGCACCCAGGTGCGCTGAGACAAGGTCAACGGGCCCAACGAGACCGGGCTGAACAAGCGCGAGGCTTGGGCCTGTTCAGCGCTGGGCGGTTGGCCCAGGTGGCTGTGAAACTTGATGCGCTGGGGAGGTTTCCACATAAAAAAAGTGCCCCTTGCGTCAAAGCAGTGGGCAAACATTGGTTGAGTCAATCCAATGCCTATCGTAATCGCAAGGCCGTAAACGCAAGACCGGGCCTGTCCTGAAGCCCCGCAACTCGGCGTGGTGCTGAGGTTGCGCGGTGGTGGAGGCGCATGTCAGACCAACAAAGAAAAGCGAAGGCAAGAGCCCAAACGGGGGGCTTTAGCGCTGGGGTGAGTAGATCGCCTGTCGGCGCGCCAGCGCCCCCGCCATGCTCCAGGTTTGGCCCACGCCAGCGTCCAAACGGGCGGTCAGGCCCGGGTCCCGCCCAAAATGCAAAGCGTCCCCATGGCCCTGCCCATTTCGCAGCGCCTGGCCCTGACCGTTGTCAAGGCGGTAGGCGTGGCCCTGCCCTTCCCCAGAACGAACCGCATCACCGGCCCCGCTGCCCTCGCGCCAGGCGTTGCCCACGCCCGCGCTGTGGTTGATCGCATGGCCTGAACCTGTCCCCGCTCGAATGGCAGACCCATCGCCGTGGCCATCTCTGTAGGCATGGCCAGTTCCCGCACCACTGCGCAGAGCACAACCCGGTCCACTGCCCGCACGCCGTGCATGGCCAGCGCCGGAACCATCGCGGTACACATGGCCTGGCCCAGGGCCTGACAAGGTGATGGAGCCGGCACGCGAGCCCACCAAGAGGTATTGGGCTTGGGGCTCATTGGCCGCCAACAGGATGAAAAGATCTGCGCCAAAAGCGTCAATTTGATAGCCTTCGGCGCCAATGCGGCAAGCCAACACCCGGAATGCCCGGGCCGTGATTTTGCAAACGGTGGCCAAATTCAGTGACCTGCCGTGAACCAGCAGGTCCCTCACAGGCCACACTGCCCACGGCGAATCGCCCATTCATCGCAAATGCGGCCACTGGGCGACTTGCACATTTGGCGGGCCATTCCATCGTCACTGCGTGACAAGACCACCATCCCACCCGCTTGAACGCAGGCCTGGGCCAAGGTATTGGGCACCGGGGAGCTGCCCGCTGGGCTGCAAGCGGCCAGACAACATGCCCAAAACCACAACACACCATAACAACACCTGAGCGTCATTTCCATTTAACTATGAATGAATTTAATGGCATAAATTAATTATATGGTTTTAATTTAATGCACCAGCTTGCTTCTTATGTGTGGGTCCAAGCCGACAAATTCACCCAGGCGCACGCCATGAGCCTGGGCTCCAGTAAGCTTCACGCCTGCCCATGACCCACGCCCTGCGCCCCGGATTGATCGTTTTGCACAGCAACCAACTGGAGATGCTGTTCGAACTGGTTTTGCGCGTGATGCAACAACACCCCTTGCCGCCTTTGCAGGCCGAACAGGTCTTGGTGCAAAGCAACGGCATGAAGCATTGGCTGGAGTTGCAACTGGCCAGCCCACATGGCCTGGGCATTTGTGCCGCCACCCGCATGGACTTGCCGTCGACCGCTTTGTGGCGGATGTACCGGCAAGTGTTGGGGCCCCAGCGTGTGAGCGAGCACATGCCCTTGGACAAGGACGCTTTGTGCTGGCGACTGCTGCGCCTTTTTTCACAAGGTTTGGACGAGCCGGTCTACGCCCCCTTGAAAAGCTATTTGAGCCCGCATCCGTCAGGCACCGACGCGCCTGGCGCAGAGGCTTCACCTGCGCGCCGGGCCTATCAACTCGCCCTGCAAGTGGCCGATGTGTTCGATGGCTACCAAAATCACCGCGCCGACTGGCTGCAAGACTGGTCCATCGGCAAAGACCAACTCCGAGGACGACACAACCAGGTGCAAACCTTGCCCGAGGCCCAGCGTTGGCAACCCGCTTTGTGGCGCTGCTTGCTGCAAGATGTGCAACAAGACAAGCCCGGCATGGCCGAAACACAGACATCAGCCATGCATTCGCGGGCCCAAGTGCACCAAGCCTTCATGCAGGCCATGGCCGAACCGCCACCCTGCGCCGCCGGTTTGCCCCCACGGTTGGTGGTGTTTGGCATCTCCTCATTGCCCTTGTCCACCCTGGAAGCCCTGGCAGCAGTGGCCCAGGTATCGCAAGTGGTGGTGGCCGTGACCAACCCGTGCCAAATGTATTGGGGTGATGTGCGCCCACAGCGCGCCAGCATCCCGTGGGGGTTGAGCCCATCGGCCACGCGGTTTGCGGCCCAGCGGTGGCAGGCCGTGGCAGACGACACAACGGCGCAAGACCCACCAGACGCAATCGACACCCACGCTCCAAGTGAGCCAGAAAATGGCCATCCCTTGCTGGCCGCCTGGGGCCAACAGGTGCGCGACCAATTGCATCTGATCGATGTCTTTGAGGACCACCCACAAGCCCGGGTATCGGCTTTTGTCGATACCGCTGAGCCAGGGCCCGCCAGCCAACTGCAGCAGTTGCAGTCTGACATCTTGAACTTGCGCCCCACGGCAGAAAGCCAGCACCGGCGTCAGCTCACCGACACCAGCATCCAATGGGTGCAGTGCCACAGCGCCCAACGCGAAGTCGAAGTGCTGCACGATCAGGTGCTGGACTGGCTCAAAAATGACCCCAGCCTGAGCCCGCGCGACATCATGGTCATGGTGCCAGACATGCCGCATTTCGCGCCCCACATCCATGCGGTGTTTGGCCGCACCACGGCCGGCCACGCGCTGCACCTGCCTTATTCCATGGCGGATCAAACGGTGGCCACCCACCCATGGCTCCAGGCCTTGGAGCCGCTGATGCAGTGGCCGCAATGGCGGCTGAGCCTCACCGATTGGCAAGCCTTGTTTGAGATCGAAGCCATCCGCCAGGCCTTTGGCCTGCGCAGCGATGACTTGGCCACCTTGACCGATTGGCTGCAAGCGTCGGGGGTTCGCTGGGGCATGGACGCGCAGCACCGCCAGCAATGGGGCATGGCGCCCGATCTGCCTGACGCCGACCACAACACCTGGGCCTTTGGCCTGCGCCGCTTGTTGCTGGGCTACGCCAGTGGCACCGACCCCCTCAGTGACCCCTTGGGCCAAGCCTGGGGTGAGACGGTGCCCACGCCTGGGGTGGGCGGCTTGGACGCAGCACTGATCAGCCGCTTGCTCGATTGGCTGCAGGCCATGACCGATTGGGGCGACACCATGGGCCAAGCCCACACACCGGCCCAGTGGCAAGCGGTGCTTTCACCCCTGTTGAAACGTTTTTTCAAGCCCACCCAAGAAGCCGAAGAACGTTTGCTCGAGCGGCTCCATGCGGGGCTGGCCGATTGGGTGGGCCTGTGCGAACAAGCGCGCTTGGACACACCGGTGCCGGCCATGGTGGTGCGCGAACACTGGCTGCAAAACGTCGCCACCCCAGGCATGCACCAGCGCTTTTTGGGCGAAGGCGTGCAATTCGCCACCCTCATGCCCATGCGCTCGGTGCCGTTTCGGGTGGTCGCCTTGTTGGGCATGAATGATGGCGATTACCCCCGGGTTCAAGCGCCACGCGACTTTGACCTGATGGCCCAACCAGCATGGCGCCGCATGGGCGACCGCTCGCGCCGCGACGACGACCGCTACCTGTTTTTAGAAGCCCTGCTGTCCGCGCGTGAACGCT
The DNA here is from genome assembly GCA_945901665.1 of Bordetella parapertussis. The sequence goes on from CAMDLJ010000005.1 coordinate 16,098, forward strand.
TGTACATCAGCTGGCAGGCTTGGCGCACGCACGACCACCAGCCAGTGCCGCCATCGGTGCTGGTGGGCCAGTTGCGCGACCACATGCGCCAAACCTGGGACAGCGAAGCACCCATCCAGAGCATGCCCTTGCAAGCGTTTTCACCGCGCTACTTTTTGCCAGACAGCACGCTCACCACCTTCGACTCAGATTGGACCTTGGCCGCGCAAGCGCTGCACAGCGCTTCAACGCAGGCACCCATGCCCGAAGCTGGGCTGGCCATGGATCATCCTGCACCCAAGGCTTTGCCCTTGGCAACGCATTCGGTGATTGGCGTGGTTGCACCCCTGACCGACAGCGCACCCACAGACCATGCCCTGGCGCGCTGGCACGGCATGCTGCGCCAGCCCTTGTCGGTGTACTACCAAGACCGCTTGCGCATCCATTTCGAACAACCCGATGCCGACCACGACAGCGAAGAAAGCTTTGAGCTCAACCCCCTGCAACGGCACCATGCCTTGACGGGCTTGCTGCGCAGCGCCAGCGGTGATGCTGTGGGCTTGCACCACAGCGGGATGCTCCCCTTGGCAGGCTTTGGCGAGATTGCCATCGGTGCCTTACAAGCGCAATTGGACGGATTGCGCGCCCACACCCAGGGCTTGCGCGCTTTGCACCCCCTGCCCTGGATCCCCCCAGCCCTGGATATTGACTTGGGTGATGGGGGTCAACTCGGTGGCGAGTTCGACCCGCACGAGTGGTGGCGTGATGATCACGGTCGGGTGTTGCACATCGAATACAGCCCTTCCAAGTTGCTGCGCAAAACGGCGACCAAAGAGCCCTTGCGCGCGCGCATGCACAAACTCACCCGCAGTTGGTTGCAGCACCTGGCTTTGTGTGCCAGCGGCCGGGGCAGCACCAGCGTGGTGGTTGGTCTGGATGCACTGGCCTGCTGGCCCAGCCTGGCGCCTGAAACGGCCCACCGGCAATTGCAGGACCTGGCCGCCCTGTACCAACTGGCTTGGGACAAGCCCATGCCACTGGCCTGCCAGGCTGGCGGTGAATGGCTGGCCACGCTGCAATCATTTGCGCCTGGCGACGAATCGGCTTTGCCGGCAGCCGAGCGCCATGCGCGCGCTGTGTTTGAAGACCATGTGGGCACGGGTGTGCGCTGGCCGGGCGAGCACCGACTCAGCCCATTGCTGCGCCGCCATTGGGAAAACTTTGAACAGCTGCGCCCCCACTTGCCCATTTGGAGCGCACGCTTTTACGGCCCCTTGCTGGCCGACTTGGTGTTGACGCGTCACAACCCGGCGGATGCCACATGAACCAAGCCGCGGCCCTGGACCCATTGGCGCTGCCCTTGCACGGGCGGCAAGTGATTGAAGCCAGTGCAGGCACAGGCAAAACCTGGACTTTGAGCGCCTTGTACCTGCGCTTGGTTTTGGGCTTGCGCGACCCCATCGAACCCAAGGCGGCGCTGGGCGCGCCCTTGCTGCCGCCGCAGATCTTGGTCATGACCTTCACCGAAGCCGCCACCGCCGAGTTGCGTGAACGCATCCGACAGCGACTGGGCGAAGCCGCCCAAGCTTTTGGGGCCAAGGGACCAGGCAAGGATGCACATTTAAACCTATTGCGCGAGTGCATCGACCCCCGTTGGCATGACAGCTGCGTGCAACGCCTGGAGAATGCCGCGCAGTGGATGGATGAAGCGGCGATCCACACCATCCACGGTTGGAGCCTGCGCATGTTGCGCGAACACGCTTTCGACAGCCAAAGCCTGTTTGAACAAACCCGACTGGAGGACGTGTCGGGCTTGCAACGCCAAACCGTGCAAGACCATTGGCGGCGCTGGTTTTACCCCTTGGATCACGCAGATGCGCAGTGGATCCATCGCGAAATCGCCGCCTCACCCAAGGCCTTGCTGGAGAAGCTGCTGCCCCTTTGGCGCCACATGGAGCGCAGTTCCCAAAGCCTGGCCCTGGCAATGTCCTGGGCCGCGCACACGCCGCCCTCCATCTGTGCTGAGCGCGCCGCATGGGCCCAGCAACTGGCAGTGCTGGGTGCCCGTGCGCGCTTGGCATGGGACGACGCGGCGATTGCCGCCGTGCAACAGGCGGCAGTGCAAGGCCAATTGGACTTGCGCAGCTACTCGGCTGCAAACCTGCCTCGCTGGTTGGCCCAGATGCAAGCCTGGCGCCAAGGTGTCGACATCGACCCCCAGGTGCTGGTTCGGTTTGGTCGCAGCACCTTGGCGGCCAAAAAGTGGGTGGATGTGCCCCCAGCATCTGTTTTTACGCAAATCGACCAATACCTCACCCTCACTCAGCAGGGCCCGCTGTTTGTGGAGCAAATGCGCCAGCACGCCGCCAGCGCCTGTTGGCAAGCCATGCAAGCCAGCAAAAGCCACAGCGGTCAATTTGATTTTTCAGATTTGCTGCAACGCCTGCACGCGGCCTTGCAGCAAGCCGATGGCCGCATGGCGCAGGCTGTGCGCGGGCAATACCCGGTGGCCTTGATCGACGAGTTTCAAGACACCGACCCGTGGCAGTGCGGCAGTTTGGAGCGCATTTACGCCGACCAAGCGGGTGTGTGCTGGGTGATGATTGGCGACCCCAAGCAAGCGATTTACAGCTTCCGAGGTGCCGACCTGACAACCTATTTGCAAGCCCGCGCCAAGGCCCAACATGAAAACCCAGACGCGGTGCATGTGCTGACGCACAACCACCGCTCGACCCCGGCCTTGGTGAACGCGGTCAACCACGTGTTTGGTCAGCACCCCAAGCCGTTTGCCAATTTGGCGTTTTCAGCGGTCTTGCCCGCGCGTGCGCCGAGCCCGGACGATGCGGCCACCACCCCCCAGGCCAGCGGTTTGTCGGTGTGGGTGGTGCAAGACAGCGCGACCCACAAGGACACGCTGGGCAAAGGCAGGTATGAAGACCTGCTGGCCCAAGCCGCGGCCGAGCACATTGCCCAATCTTTGCAAAGCCAATGCATCCAGGCGGGTCAGATCGCGGTGTTGGTGCGCGGCCACCACCACCACCGCTTGATGCGCCAAGCCCTGCAGCAACGCGGCGTGGCCAGCGTCTATTTGTCGGAGCGCGACAGTGTTTATCACAGCGAAGAGGCCATGGATCTGTGGCATTGGCTGCACGCTTTGAGTGCGCCACACAACCCCGCCCGCTTGCGCGCCGCATTGGCCACCCGCTTGTGGGGCTTGCCGGCCCACACCCTGCCCGATAGCCTGGCCGATGGTGGCGCGCTGGACGAATGGCAAACCCTGGCCCATGGTTGGCACCAAACGTGGGTGCGCGCTGGTGTGTGGCCCATGCTGCAGCAGTGGCTGCATGCCGACACCCGCATGGGCAGCACATTGGCGCAGCGCTTGCTGGCCAGCCCAGATGGTGAGCGCCGCATCAACCATTTGCTGCACCTGGGCGAGTTGTTGCAGCATGCGGGCACACGCCTGAGTGGTTGCGTGGCTTTGGTGCGGTTTTTGGGCGAGCACATTCAATCCACTTCGCCCCCCCTTGATTCAGCCCACATGCGGCTCGAGTCCGATGCGCAACGGGTTCAAATCATCACCTATCACAAGAGCAAAGGCTTGGAATACCCATGGGTGTGGGTGCCTTTTTTGTCCAGCTTTGGCAAGCCTGCTGATGGCGCACAGCCAGCCACCCCAGCGCTGGAAGCAGAACCCACCCCTGGCGAGGACGAGGTCGGCAGCGACGAAGACATGCGTTTGATTTACGTCGCCCTCACCCGTGCCCGCGAAGCCGCTTGGGTGGGCATGGGCCCCGTGACCGGTGAATTGCGCGAAGCCGCTGCCAAAGTGGGTTTGCTGCGCTCTGCGCCGTGTGAGCTGCTGCTGCGCACCCACAAAAAAGACCTGATGGACCGCTTGGAATCGGCATGGGGCCCATGCCCAGACATCCACATCAAGGCACTGCAAGCGAGCGCGATTGAGGCCCAGAAAAGCATGTATGTGGGCACAAGCCCCCAGCTCGATTTTTCTCGGCTGGCGACCCCCAGGCCTTTGAACCCGACCCGTTGGTGGACAACCAGCTTCAGCGCCATGACGCGCCAGCTCGATGCCGAGCTGGCGATCCAAGCCAGCGACGAAGTCCACCCCGATACACCGGCGTTGAACCCACAGACAAGCCCATACACCCCCATGCCCGACATGGCTGATAGCGTGGGCAATGAGACATCCTCGTTCGAGGAGGGGGACCCACCGGCCACACGCCACGCTCCGTGGCAAGTGTTTCCAGCGGGTGCGCGCAGTGGCTTGTTGCTGCATGATTTGCTGCAGTGGCAGTGCGAACGTGGCTGGCCCTTGGCACAGGCCAAGCCCAGCGAACCGGCCTTGGCCATTGGCCCTTGGCCGGACTTGGTGGCCCGCAAGGCCATGGCGCTGGATTTGAGCGAAGCACAAACAGCGCTCATCACCCCATGGCTGCACGCCTTGTTGTGCACCCCTTTGCCCACGCCCGTGCCGAATGCCCCCCCTTTGATATTGGGACAACTTCAATCCACCCAGGCCTGGGCCGAAATGCCCTTCACCTTGGCCGTCTCCAGTGCCTCTACCCAGGCCATTGACACTTTGATCAGCGCGCATGTGTTGCCAGGCCTTGCGCGCCGTGCCTTGTGGCCCCAGCGTTTGAACGGCATGCTCACTGGGGTGATGGACTTGGTGTTTGAACACCACGGTCGCTATGGCGTGCTGGATTACAAGTCCAACCGCCTGGACAACTACCAGCCGCCAGACCTGAACGCAGCAGTGATGGATCACCGCTATGACGTTCAATATGTGTTGTACACCCTGGCACTGCACCGCTTGCTGCAAGTGCGGCAGCCCAACTATGACTACGACCAGCACATGGGGGGTGCTGTGTATGTGTTCCTGCGTGGCATTGACCAACCAGGTGCCGGTGTGCACCTGCATCGCCCAGCGCGGGCATTGATCGAAGCCCTCGATGCGCTGCTCAAAAAGGATGCTGCTTGAACACGCCCAGCCGCGCGACAGGGCGAACCCGGTCTGTGCTGGCACCGGTCAAGGCTTTGACCACACTGGACCGGTCATGGGCGGATTTTTTGTGCCAACAAATCCCGCCGACCTGCGACAGCCACATCTGGCTGGCCGCACTCACCAGCCACCAATGGGGACGCGGCCATGCTTGCCTGGATGTGGCGGCGTTGCAAGGCGATGCTGCGGGGTTGTTGGGCTGGACCCTTGCCGACGCCCAAGCCCTGCCCGTCGACTGGGCTGAGGCGCTGGCCACATTGCCGTGGTGCGAGGGCGACACATCACCCCTGGTGGTCAGCGCGAACCGCTTGTACCTGCGCCGGGCCTGGCGCGCCGAAGCCAGCATTCGCCAACACCTGCAAGCGCGCCACGCGCTGGGGCCTGTGGCGGTGGGTCCATCCTCCAATGGCCTGGACGCCTTGTTTGGCCCCGCTGACGCGCAGGCCCCGCAACACAGCCAACGCTTGGCCTGCGCCATGGCTTTGCACCAGCGCACGTGCATCATCACGGGCGGGCCAGGCACTGGGAAAACCACCACCGTGATGCGCTTGCTGGCCTTGTTACAAGCGGCGCATGGCACAGCACCTCTGCGCGTGTTGCTGGCAGCCCCCACGGGCAAAGCCGCGGCCAGGTTGAATGCATCCATGGCTCAGGCCCATGCCGGATTGCCTGCAGACTGGAAAACCGCCCTGCCTGGCGAGGCGCAAACGATGCACAAAATGCTGGGCTGGCATGGCTTTTCAGCCCCTCAAACGGCGATCAGACAACTGCACGCGGATGTGGTGGTGGTCGATGAAGCCTCGATGATCGATTTGGAAATGATGGCGCGCTTGCTGCAAGCCGTTTCCCCGCAGACCCACCTGGTGCTGCTGGGTGACAAAGACCAACTGGCCTCGGTGGAAGCGGGCGCGGTGATGGGCCAGTTGTGCGAGAGCCCTTTGCTGCGCGACGCCACCGCCACCTTGACCCACAGCCACCGCTTTGGCCATGACAGCGCCATTGGCCAATGGGCCCAGGCGGTCAATACCGGCGACCGTCACCGGCTACAAGCCCTGTGGCAACAAGCCGGCACTCATTCAGACCCGCAGGCCGAGGGTGTTTCACGCTGGCAGGGTGGCACAAACCAGCGCGCCATCTGGGCCCCCGCCCAAGTCGCTCGCGTGCGCGCGGGATGGTCAGAATGGTTGCACAGCATGCGCGGTTGGAACTTCTCAGGAAGTCCCTGGCCCGATCAGGCGGCGTGCAACGACACCCAAGCGCGCCAGTGCTTGAACGATTTTGGTCGCTTGGGCGTGCTGTGCGCCTTGCGCGAAGGGCCTTGGGGGGTGCATGCCTTCAACCTCGGCCTGGCGCGCAGCCTGGGCTTGCCGCTGGGCGGGTGGTATGCCGGTCGCCCCGTGGTGGTGACCCGCAATGACCGCGCCTTGGGCTTGATGAATGGCGATGTGGGGCTTTGTTTGTACCGCGCAGTGAACGGCAAACCCATTTTGCAAGTGGCCTTTGCCGATGGCACCGATGGGGTGCGCTGGGTCTCACCCACCCGCTTGGAACATGTCGACACCGCCTTGGCCATGACGGTGCACCAGTCGCAAGGCTCCGAGTTTGAGCGGGTGCTGCTGGTCTTGCCCGAACGCGATGCACCTGTGTTGTCACGCGAACTGATTTACACCGGCATCACCCGAGCCCGCCACAGCTTAGGGCTTTGGATACCCGAACCCCAGGTCTGGTGGATGGCCTGTGCCCGCGTGACGCAGCGCAGCGGTGGCCTCAGCCACTGAGGGGCGCACCCGCTTGGGCCAAAAAAGCCATCACTTCGACGCGCGTGGGCGCACCCAAAATGCCTTTGGGCTGCAAACATTTCAGGGCTGCAGCGGCACTGGCCCAACGCATGGCCGCTG